>NZ_JAMZBE010000078.1:0-17561 GCF_024158645.1 Halomonas sp. 707B3 | reverse complement strand
TCTTGAGACAGCATCCTCCACTGGAACGCGGCTGCGCCAGCCACTAGTACCAAGGCCATCAGCAGAAGGGTTTGGCGCGTCTCATGCCCTCCCACCATATAGCGCGGGAGCGCAGCGAGCATCACGATGCATAAGCCAACCGCTACGCTCACTCGCTTGGGAGAGTAAACCGTTTGCTGCATGGCTATGCTACCTTTAGCTTCTGAGCATCAATCCACTCCTCTACCCACGGCACCGCTGCATCATCCGCCATGAAGGTTTCCATCGCGTCGATTTCAAGGCGCTCACCTAAACGGTGGGCGCCATGATCCTGCAGCAACTCATCTAAGGCTCTCCCCGCGCCACAGTACGTATCACCGTAGGAACTATCGCCAAGCGCGATCAACCCATAACGCAGTCCCGCCAACGAGGGGCTTTGATCTTTTAGACTGCGAACAAAGGGCACAAAGTTACCGGGAAAATCACCGCTCCCGGTGGTAGACACACAGAAAAGCGTTAGATCACTGGCTTGGGAAACATCGTCTACAGAGGGCTGTTCTGAAATATCAACGTCATAGCCCGCCTGCTCAAACAGCGGCTTTACCTGCTCTGCAACGTCTAACGCACCGCCATACATGGTGCCGACCAGAATGGTTAACTTAGGCATTGGCCTACTCCTCGGCAAAGTTGTCGTACTGCGCTTTGTTAAGTCCGCAAAGTTCAGTCGACAAATACCTGATGAATTTGCTCAAATATTAACACGACTGACAAAAATGACGCACGCCCCACCATGGGCTACCGACAATCGTCCAACAGGAGCGCTTATGCAGCAGACCTTTGAGACATGGATCACGCCCATTATGGTTGGCGGCCTGATCATTTTTATGTGTTTTATTATTTGGGATCTCGCAAAAAAATCGAACGCAGGCAAATTTGGCACGATTATGTTGTTTGTGGTATTAGGTGCCGGAATGTTGGGCTACGTCATTAAAGTGGTGATCACTTGGCTGATTGAGGGTGGAGGTATTTAGCCAGATAGCGCCCTATTTGTAGCCTATAAAAAAGGAGTGCCATTAGGCACTCCTTTTCGTTGGGCAGCTTGATGTACTCGCTACTGCCCACTACTGACCACTTGAGTAGCGTTCTACCTGCTGCTTTAGCTTTTGCCCGGGGCGAAAAGTCACCACACGCCGAGCAGAGATAGGGATTTCTTCGCCAGTTTTAGGGTTTCGCCCAGGCCGCTCGCGCTTATCACGCAGGTCAAAGTTACCAAACCCCGACAGTTTCACCTGCTCGTTTTCACGCAAACAGGCGCGGATTTCTTCAAAGAACGCCTCCACCATCGCTTTTGCTTCTCGCTTTGACAGCGCCAGCTCAGTATGCAAATGCTCAGCTAGCTCTGCTTTGGTCAACGCACCCATAGGGCTCCTCCATGTAGCATACGCATTGCCAAGAACGTGATAAGCGTCGTGTCATGGCATAGCTTAGTTAGCCGCGAAGTTCGGCATCTAATTCGGCTCGCACGTTAGTGATGATCGAGTCGACCAACTGGTTGATTTCTTCATCATTTAGCGTGCGCGAAGCGTGCTGCCAGGTCAAGCCTAATGCAATGCTCTTATAACCCTCGGCTACGCCTTTACCAGCATAGACATCAAATAGCTTAATGTCTTTCAAGTAATCGCCTGCCTGAGTTTTTGCACAATCAAGTAGCGCTTGCACAGGCGTTGCCTCTTTGAGCATAAACGCCAAATCGCGTCGCACTTCTGGGTAGCGTGAAAGCGGCTCAAAGGCGGGAATTTCCCCCTGACTCAATACATCTAGGCGAACTTCGAACAGCACCGCATCAACTTTAAGCCCCAGCTTGGCACGCACTTGCGGGTGCAGTGTGCCAATCCAGCCGGCGGGTTCGCCATTGTAAAAGAGCTGGGCGGTTTGCCCAGGATGCAGAGAGGGATGCTCGCCCGGTTCAAAGCGCCAAGCTTCCTGGGCCCCACCCATTGCCAAAAGACTCTCTAGATCTCCTTTCAGGTCATAAAAATCTACCTGAGCCTTAGTGCTGTTCCACCCTTCCCCTTCACGGCCACCGCACACTAAGGCGCCCATCATCGGCTCTTGGGTTAAGTTATCGAGGTGGCCGTTAAATACCAGCCCTGTCTCGAAAATGCGCACACGGGTTTGCTGGCGATTGAGATTATACTCTAGGGCACGCACTAAACCCGGGAAAAGGCTGGCGCGCATTACCGAGAGGTCCGACGAAATCGGATTCGCAAGCACGGGGGACACAGCATCTGGCAGCATTGCTGCCTGCAGGTCCGGCGCTACGAAGCTGTATGTCACCGCTTCTTGGAAACCGCGAGCAACCATCTGGTTGCGCAACTGAGCCTGAGTGAGGAGTGCCTCGTTAGCTGGGCGAAGTGCTAGTCGAGCGGCTGGGCGACGAACCGGAAGGTTATTGTAGCCATGGATACGCGCCACTTCCTCGATGAGGTCTTCCTCAATGGCAACGTCAAAACGCCAGCTAGGGGCGACCACTGACCAACCTTCCGCCTGTTTATCAACCTCAAGCCCTAAACGCTGAAGGATATCGGTGACATCATCCGGCTGCAGCCGCTTGGAGAGCGCACTCTCAAGGCGAGCCTCGCGGAGCATAATGATGCGCGGTGCCGGTAAATGCTCATCGCTTACCGTCTCAACCACGGGCCCTGCCTGCCCCCCACAAATCTCCATCAGGAGCTTTGTGGCACGCTCAACCGCCATGGCAGGAAGCTCTGGATCGACGCCACGCTCATAACGATGCGATGCGTCGGTATGCAGACCGTAGGAACGCGCCTGCCCAGCAATGCCAAGCGGAGCAAAAAAGGCCGACTCAAGAAAAATCGTGTGCGTTTTTTCGTTTACCCCTGAATTTTCTCCACCCATGATGCCAGCCATTGCCAGGGGGCCACGTTCATCGGCAATTACCAGTGTTTCAGGGCGAAGTGCTACCTCTTGGCCATCCAGCAGTGTTAAACGCTCCGCCTCTCGTGCCAAACGGACAGTAATGCCACCCTGCAGGTTGTCCCGATCAAACGCATGCAGCGGTTGACCAAGCTCTAACATGACGTAGTTGGTGACATCCACGACGGGGTCAATCGAGCGTACGCCGCTACGACGTAGCCGCTCAACCATCCACAGCGGCGTTTCAGCCTCTACATTCACGCCCTTAATAACACGCCCTAAGTAGCGCGGGCACTGCTCAGCCGCCTCAATAGTGACGGGGAAAGTATCGTCGATACTCGCTTCAACTACTGTGATCTCAGGGCCACTCACCGGCAGGCGATTAAGCACACCTACCTCTCTCGCAAGACCTTTAATGCTCAGGCAGTCGCCGCGGTTAGGAGTGAGATCCACCTCGATGGTCATATCGTCGAGCTGCATATACTCGCGAAAGCTCGTGCCCACGGGGGCCGACGCCGGTAACACTAGGATGCCGGGAGAGGTTTCTTCCTCTAATCCCAGCTCTGATGCCGAGCAGATCATGCCACGCGACTCAACGCCACGCAGTTTTGCCTTTTTGATTTTAAAATCGCCCGGCAGCACGCCACCCACTTGGGCGAAGGGAATTTTCTGGCCCACATCAACGTTGGGCGCACCGCACACTACTTGCACCGGCTCACCGGTACCGTCGTTCACCGTGCATACGTTGAGCTTATCGGCATCAGGGTGCTTCTCTTTGGTCAGCACTTCAGCCACGACCACACCGCTAAACGCAGCGGCGACCGCTTCAACGGCATCCACTTCAAGGCCCGCCATGGTGATCTGATCGGCCATAGCCTGCGTATCAAGCTGCGGGGCTACCCATTCACGCAGCCACTGTTCTGAAAATTTCATGTTGATTCCCGTCGCTGGCAGCGGTCTTAGGTGAATTGACGAAGAAAGCGCAGGTCGTTCTCAAAGAACAAGCGCAGGTCATTAACGCCGTAGCGCAGCATCGCCAAACGCTCTGCGCCCATACCAAAGGCAAAGCCGGTGTATCGTTCGGTATCAATGCCGGAGTGCCGGAAAACTTCAGGGTGCACCATCCCGCAGCCCATCACTTCCAGCCAGCCGCTATGTGAGCAAACACGACAACCGTTACCACTACACATCACGCACTGAATATCGACCTCAGCAGAGGGTTCAGTGAATGGGAAGTAAGAGGGGCGGAAGCGGACCGATAGATCATCACGCTCAAAAAACGCCTGAAGGAAGTCCTCAATGGTGCCTTTTAGATCAGCAAAGCTCACGCCCTCATCGACCAACAGACCTTCTACCTGATGAAACATCGGCGTATGCGTCAGGTCCGAGTCGCTGCGATAGACGCGCCCCGGGCAGACGATACGGATGGGCGGTTCACTACTCTTCATTGTGCGTACTTGCACAGGAGATGTATGAGTACGCAGCAAGCGTGTAGCGTCGAAATAAAACGTATCTGCCATCCCCCGCGCCGGGTGATGCGCGGGAATATTGAGCGCCTCGAAGTTATGGTAGTCATCCTCAATCTCAGGACCTACCGCCACATCATAACCAATGCGGGTAAACAAACCCTCTATACGCTCAAGCGTGCGTGTCACAGGGTGCAAGCCACCACTCTCCTGCCCACGCCCCGGCAATGTTACATCGATCCGCTCAGCTGCCAAGCGGGCATTCAGCGCCTCACTCTCAAGCTGCTGTCGTTTGGCGTCTATCTCGGCTGATAGCGTTTGCTTGGCTTGGTTAATTTGCTCACCAGCCGCAGGACGCTCTTCTGCCGATAGTTTGCCCAACCCTTTCAATAAGGCCGTCACTTCGCCTTTTTTACCCAAGTAACGTACGCGCAACTCATCTAGCGCTGAGACGCTCTGCGCAGCTTGGATAGCATCGCGGGCCTCTGACACCAGAGTAGGAAGGTGGTCCATCCGATTTACTCCGAATTAAGCGGTTCCATCTTTAAAGATGGCTGGCATGTTGAAGGTGACAAAAAAACAGGGGAAGAGCGGCTGCTCTTCCCCTGCATGGGTCACACTGAAATGACCTCGGCATTTCACACTGAATTTAGCTCAGTGCGAATTGCCTTATTGGGCAGCCTTGGCTTTTTCCACGATAGCAGCAAATGCTGCCTTTTCGTGTACTGCCAGATCGGCCAACACTTTACGGTCAATTTCAATACCGGCTTTCTTCAGACCGCCAACAAAGCGGCTGTAAGACATGCCGTTGATGCGCGCACCAGCGTTGATACGCTGAATCCACAGAGCGCGGAATTGGCGCTTGCGGTTGCGACGGTCACGGTACGCATACTGGCCGGCTTTGATGACAGCCTGTTTGGCTACACGGAAAACACGCGAACGGGCACCGTAGTAACCTTTGGCCTGCTTCAGTACTTTTTTATGGCGACGACGGGCCACTACGCCACGCTTAACACGGGTCATAACACACTCCTGACTTTATGACTGAGGCTAAATGCACTCAGATAAGAAAATTCGACCTTACAGGTTCGGCAGCATGCGCTGGATCAGCGCTTTGTCGGAAGCATGAATCTGCTTCATGCCACGCAGCTGACGCTTACGCTTGGTCGACTTCTTGGTCAAGATGTGGCTACGGAAAGACTGCTTGTGCTTGAAGCCGTTAGCGGTCTTTTTGAAGCGCTTAGCAGCGCCGCTGTTGCTTTTGATTTTCGGCATGAGAGAACTCCGCTCGATATTTTTTAGAAAACCCAGGGCCGACCAGCGCCTTCGCGCTGGCCCGTTAACTTCGCCGTTGGATCACTTCTTTTTCGGGGCAAGAATCATGATCATTTGGCGGCCTTCCATTTTCGGGAAAGACTCCACCGCTCCGATCTCTTCCAGGTCTGCCGCGATCCGTTCCATTAGCTTACGGCCAATGTCCTGGTGCGCCATTTCACGACCACGGAAGCGCAATGTGACCTTACCCTTGTCACCACCTTCCAAGAAGCGGATCAGGTTTTTTAGCTTCACCTGATAATCGCCTTCGTCGGTGCCAGGACGGAATTTAACTTCCTTAACCTGGATTTGCTTCTGCTTTTTCTTTTGAGCCGCTTTCTGCTTTTTGGTCTCAAAAACGAATTTGCCATAATCCATGATCTTACAAACAATCGGATCGGCATTCGAAATTTGCACGAGATCTAAACCGGCAGCTTCCGCACGCTCAAGAGCCTCAGTGGTGGGCACAACACCCAACTGCTCACCTTCGGCATCAATTAGACGTACTTCTTCTTCGGTAATACGCTCGTTCATTGGTGGGCGTTTGTCTTGTGGACGCCCGCGCTGATTGCTTCGCTTGATCGCTCCGTCTCCTTAGGCAATTGACGATGTCGCCAGGGCTGCTCGCTCTGCACTAAAACGTTCGATGAATTCATCGACAGTCATGGTGCCGAGGTTTTCGCCGCTGCGAGTTCGCACGGCCACTGAGTCAGCTTCGACTTCCTTATCTCCCACCACAAGGAGATAGGGAACTTTCTGTAACGTATGCTCACGGATTTTAAAGCCGATCTTCTCGTTCCTCAAGTCCGCCTTAACCCGTAAGCCATTTTTTTGCAGCCGCTGCTCCAAATCGAGCGCATAATCACGCTGCGCGTCGGTAATGGTCATAAGCACAGCTTGCTGCGGGGCCAACCATAGTGGCATAGCACCAGCGTAATGCTCAATCAGTATACCCAGGAATCGTTCAAATGAGCCCAGGATAGCACGATGGAGCATTACAGGGGTTTTACGCGTGCCGTCTTCATCGACGTATTGCGCCCCTAAACGCCCTGGCAAATTAAAATCTAGCTGAAGAGTACCACACTGCCAAACACGATTCAGGCAATCTCTTAGCGCAAACTCAATTTTCGGCCCATAAAACGCACCTTCACCCGGCTGCAGATCCCAAGCCAAGCCAGTAGCGTTCAGCGCGGCCTCAAGGCCCTGCTCTGCCCGATCCCACATTTCGGCTTCACCCAGAAAGTCTTCGGGACGGGTGGAGAGCTTGAGCTCAACGTCTTCAAAACCGAGCGTTTTATAGACTTGCAGCGTTAGAGCAATAAACGCCTCAGCCTCAGCCTGAATCTGACTTTCGGTACAGAAAATATGGGCATCATCTTGCGTAAACCCACGAACCCGCATCAGACCATGCAGCGAGCCTGAAGGTTCATTTCGATGACAGCTACCAAATTCGGCCAAACGTAGCGGAAGGTCACGGTAGCTCTTAAGGCCTTGATTAAAGACCTGCACGTGACATGGGCAGTTCATCGGCTTCACCGCATACTCGCGCTTTTCCGACTCTGTGGTGAACATCAATTCACTGTAATGTCCCCAGTGGCCTGATTTCTTCCACAGTGACAAATCCACTACTTGCGGCGTTTTGATTTCCTGGTAGCCATGCTCACGTTGAATTTTACGCATGTACTCTTCTAACGCCTGATACATCGTCCAACCGTTAGGGTGCCAAAAAACCATCCCCGGCGCTTCTTCTTGAAGGTGGAACAAGTCCATCTTCCGCGCTAGCTTACGGTGGTCTCGCTTCTCAGCTTCTTCCAGCCGCTTCAAGTAAGCTTTTAACTGCTTTTTATCGCCCCATGCCGTGCCATAAATGCGCGTCAGCATCGGATTGGAGGAGTCACCACGCCAGTAAGCACCTGCCAGCTTCGTCAGCTTAAATGCTTTTAAGTGTCTTGTGTTAGGCACATGGGGCCCACGGCACATGTCCGTGTACTCTTCGTGGTGGTAAAGGCGGATAGTCGCACCTTCCGGGATATCACGGATGATCTCTTGCTTATACGGCTCATCACGCTTTTCAAACGTTGCCATCGCTTGGTCGCGGCCGACGTATTCACGAATAACATCGTACTCATGATCGATGAGCGACTGCATGCGCTTTTCAATGGCTTCCATATCGTCTGGCGTGACTGATTTGCCAAAGTCAATGTCGTAATAAAAGCCATCATCAATTACAGGACCGATGGCCATTTTGGCATCGGGATATAGCTGTTTCACCGCGTGACCAATCAAGTGAGCACACGAGTGACGAATAATTTCCAAACCTTCTTCATCGCGGGCAGTAATAATAGAGACGTCCGCATCCTGCTCAATCGTATCGGCAGCATCAACCAGCACCCCGTTAATTTTGCCTGCCACACAGGCCTTGGCCAAACCAGGGCCAATGGACTCTGCCAGCTGCATAATAGAGAGTGGTGCTTCAAACGTTCTTTGGCTGCCATCGGGCAGTGTCACAATAGGCATTCAGGTATTCCTTGAGCGCAGTGGTGATCCATACCAAGGATCACATTTCGCTATCAATGGTCGGGGGTGTTGGGCACATCTTGAAGGCTGCTCAGCCTACCAGAATTTATGACTGCGTAAAATAAAACGGGAGGCATAAGCCTCCCGTTCTTTGTCAAAGGGTTTAACGAACCAGCATGCTGGCCCTACCCATTGATGACTCAGCTAAGTGGATTATTTCCACTCATCCAATTCTACACGACGGTTCTGGAAACGACCTTCGTCAGTGTCGTTGGTAGCAATCGGACGCTCTTCGCCATAGCCAACAGCACGCATACGGTTAGCTTCTACACCGCGCTGGGCTAAATAAGCAGCAACAGACTCAGCACGACGCTGTGACAGGTCTTTATTGTACTGATCAGAACCACGAGAATCGGTGTGACCTTCAATGCTCACACGTACATCTGGGTTGTTAACCAGACGCTCAGCAACGCCGTTAAGAACATTTTGTGCATTCGGTGTTAGCTGGGCGGAATCGAACTCAAAGTTCACATCCTGAAGAACAACGCTTTCCGGACAACCCAGTGCGTTTACTTCAACGCCTGCCGGGGTATTCGGGCACTGGTCACGGTAATCCGGCACGCCGTCGTTATCTGAGTCCAGCGGGCAACCGTTGGCGTTAACTTCTACACCAGCCGGCGTGCCCGGGCACTGGTCACGGTAGTCCGGCACGCCATCACCGTCGGAGTCCAGCGGGCAGCCTTCGGCATCAACAGCAACGCCAGCTGGCACTTCACCGTAGCTCGGGCACTGCGGTGCTACCGGCTCGGGAGTGCGATCTGCACACAACAGACCACCAATAGCAGCACCTGCTACAGCACCTGTGGCAGAACCGCTCTCTTCATCAGAGCTACCGCTGGTGGCATAGCCAATGCTGCCACCAATAAGACCACCCGCCAAACCACAAACAGCCGGATGCTGATACCAGCTACGATCGCTGCTAGCGCTTGCCTGACCGGAAGACTGAGAGGCAGAACTGGCACAGCCAGAAAGACCTACTACAAGTGCAGAACCGATTAGCAAGCCAGTCGTTGATTTTTTCATGCAAGACTCCTTCTTGATCCAATGCTGATTTGGTCAATCGACCAAATCTATCCAATGCTTCTTATCGCGAGAGCATCCATTTTTCGCTGTTCTGCTTCAAGGGCAGGACAACCCGCCCCCTGAACCCGAACAAGGCGCCTATCATTAACGTTTCGGCGTTAGAAGGCAACAATGCCAATATATCAACTTCTTGCCAATACTGGCCCTTCCAGCATAGCAAAGCTGGCATCGTTGACATTAAAAAATTTCATTGAAGTGTAGATGGGCTCTCAGCCCGCCATTTAAGCACCTCAGCAGCGGCAGCTAGCACAGCGGGACGCATTTCGTCTTCAACGGCTAGGCGATCCTTGTCTTCCTGCATTCTTTCCCTAGGCGTGAGCTGTTTTCGCGCAGAGTGTGTCTTTAAATGGCGAGTGCGCTCATATACATCCGCAAACGCCCGGAACTCAGGGCGCTCCGTCAAGCTAGGGTCAACAATTTCAAGCAGCACCTTACAGCGCCACGAACCTTCGGTGATATCAACCTGCTCTTGGACGAGCGCACTCACCACATAATCAAGGTTTTCAAGACTGTTTTGCTGAGCGCGCTGCTCTTCGTCAAGTCGAAATTCCTCGCGTCGCTTTACCTCTTTGCGCAAGAAGAAAGCATAGCCGCCGAGTGCAGCGATGACCGTAACAGCCAGCGCAAGCAGTATAAGTGCAACCGTAGAACTCATAGAGCTCCTTATACCCAGTAAGTAAATAGCTTAACGAGAATTGTACACCTAATTGCCTCAAGTAGACCAACCTGATTCATGCGCCTTCAGGTTGCTTGCATTTGATGGGCAAAGAACAGTAACCTGCCCCGCCTTTTGGTACCGCCAGCACCACCACGCCCATCCCATGCTCAGCGCTAGCAATACAGCCCCTGCCGTATGCAACAAGGCTAACCAAAGCGGCAGCCAGAGCAGAACGTTAGCGACCCCAAGCGCCACCTGTAAGCAATAAGCTCCTAATGCGAGACTCAAGGCGATGCTGACTACTTTGATGCCCCGATAGCGCCACCATAACGCTAGTAAAGCGGCACCCAACAACAGTGCTCCCATACGATGGACCATATGAATAGCGGTGCGAGCATCTGCGTGTAGTTGACCATGGAGATAATTAGGGCCAACGTTTTGGGTTAGGTGGAAGCCTTCGCTTAGGTCCATGCTTGGCCACCATTGTGAATTACAGGTAGGGAATCCTTGGCAAGCAATACCGGCATAGTTGCTTGTGACCCAGCCACCCAGTGCAAGCTGCAACAATAAAACCCCACCTGCCAAGTACCACAGTACGCCACCCTTTTTAGCCTGCCCTATTTGCCCACGCCATGAACGGCGTATGCGAAGATGCAGCCAAAAAAACAGCATTAAAACGCTCAACCCACCCAGCAAATGAAGTGTCACCACCTGCGGCCATAGTTTTAATGTCACAGTAAAAGCACCAAACGCCCCTTGTAACAGAATAACGGCCAACAGAACCATGCTTAACCGCCATGGATAACCCGCTTGATTACGTACCGACCAACCCAGCGCAAGAACGCTAAGTACTATCAACCCTAGAAAGCTCGCCACATATCGGTGAGCCATTTCCACCCACGCTTTAAAGGGCTCTAACGGAGCATCTGGATGGCGAAGGGCAACATGCTCACTATCAGGCACAATTAGGCGCCCATAACAGCCAGGCCAATCAGGGCAGCCTAGGCCAGCATCCATTAACCGAGTCCATGCGCCTACCAATATGACGAACGCAGTCAACAGGGTTCCCGCCAGCGTAACCCTCATGAGCCAACGAAGACGGCACTCTCGGTAGGTCTTCATTAAGTTTCCTTACGGCTATTGCTAGCCGAACATAAGCTAAATAGGATTTACTTTGAATAGGTGCCGGATGTCATCAAGAATGTCGGCGGTTGCCGCTTCTTGAGTAAACGCGAGTGCTGGCCTTCCCATGGGGTCGAATAACCAAACGCTGTGCGCAATGCTCCAAGAGGGTACGCTTTGCCAAACTGTCACCGTCTCCCCAGGCAGCGTGGCATCGTCACCACCAACTCTTAATCGCTTTAATCGAGTGGCTTCACGCCCTAATGCACGGTGTAACCGCCACAGTTCATCCTGTTGCTGCACACAGTTTGCGCCGCAGTCTAATACCAGCGTCCATTGTTCAGAGGCAGTGATGGAAGCCATCAGCGGCCAATCCTCAAGCGGCGGCACATCTATGGTTACTTTTCCGTGGGCAGTATGGCCCTGAGGAATTCCAACATTCCAAGTCACCATTCCCCAGGCCGTCACAATAGGAGCGGCAAAAATGGCAAACAAGAGACCCACCTTAAGCCTTGCGTAACGTACTGGACGACGGTGGTGCATGTTAACGCCCTCCTTCGTAGCTTTCTCGAAAGTCGCTCACTAGACGGCATCCACCCAATAGCATGATCACCAACGCTGCCAGCGCCAGTCCCCACCATTGAAAAGCGTAGCCAAGATGCCGGCTTGGTGGCATCACATTTGCCTCCCACCAAGGGGTAAAAACACCTGCACCCTGCTGGGCATGAAGCCAGCCATTATGGCTGAAGACGCCCAGCGCCTCTTCCCAAGGAGCCAAGCTCAGCTGTTGAAGCCTGACGCCTTCTTGGTTGGCTCTATAAAGCGGCCCTTGCGATTGCTCCGCCTGCCACTCGCCAGACACCTCAACCGTGCCATGAGGGGTGAATACCGAAGGAGACGCCCGGCTTGTACCTGTTTCAATAAAACCACGTTGTACTAACCAGAGCTGCCCATGGGAGTCTTTCATCGGTGTCAACACCGCGACGCCTAGGCGACCGTTAACGATACGGTTATCTAAGTAAAGCGTATGCTGCTCAAGATAGTCGCCACGTAGATGCACCTGCGCCCCTCCTTCCGGTGTTTGGATTGGCTCAACCACTGTTGGCGCTGCATCACGAATGGCTAGCAGTTCACGCTTGTCAGCGGCCCTTTCCCACTGCCATAGTCCTAGGAGCAACCCTAAAACCACTACAACACTCCAAAACACACACCATGCGTATAGTCGCGCTGGAAAATAAGAGGGCTTCATCATGTGGTTAAAACTGCTCATTGCATTAGTGTTTATAGGAATGGTGGCCAGCTTAGCCGCAGGTGCAGGCTTTTTACTACATGACGAAAGCACCTCCAGGCGGTTACTCACATCGCTTAAATGGCGCATTGCGTTAGCCTGCGTGTTGATGGCCCTGCTTCTCTTTGGTTTCTTATCTGGCGAGCTTGGATAACTCACTAAAATACATAAACAAAGATAAAGAGCCCTACCCACACTACATCAACGAAATGCCAATACCAGCAGGATGCCTCAAAACCAAAGTGATGATCGCTAGCAAAGTGACCTTTGATAATTCTTACCAGCATGCTCGCCAAAATAAGCGTACCAATAATGACGTGGAGACCATGAAAGCCTGTCAATATAAAAAAAGTAGCCCCAAAAATACCGGCCTCTAGGGTAATACCGTAATGATGATAGGCTTCATAATATTCGACGCCTTGGATAAGGATAAAGCAAATGCCCAGCAGTACTGTGCCTGCTAGCCAGTTACGACAGGTCTGACGATAGCCAAGCTTCAGAGCTTCATGGGCAACCGTTAGTGTGATACTTGATGTCACCAAAATCAGTGTGTTCACTAAGGGCAACTGCCAGGGGCTAAGTACGCTGGAGGGCCCTGCCACAGAGGCATCAGGGGGATTGAGTAGCGGCCATTGAGGAACAAATTCGGGCCATAGCAAAGCAGATACGCCTTTTGCCCCTTCCCCTCCTAGCCATGGAATTGTGAAGGTCCTTACATAAAACAGTGCGCCAAAAAAAGCGGCAAAAAACATTACTTCTGAAAAAATAAACCAGCCCATTCCCCATCGAAACGAGCGATCCATTTGTGCGTCGTATAAACCGCCCATCGACTCGTGAATGACGTCTCGAAACCAAAACCCCATGACACAAATAACGCTTAGTAAGCCAATAACTAACAATGGCGCCCCGGTGTTGTAAACTAACTTGATACCAATACCGGCCATCATGGCACCTAGCGCAAGCGACCCTAAAATAGGCCACCGGCTATTCGCAGGAACGTAATAGCTGCCGCCGCTCATATTTTATCCCCCGCTGCGTTATTGTTATTGAGTGGATTAAGCGCAATGCGCTGTACCGGGTATAGGGTATACACCAAGGTAATGGTGCTGATTTCTTCAGGTAAGTCTTTAGCTAACTGAAACACCAGCGGAATGGTTAGTCGCTCATCGCCTTGTAGCTGCTGTTCTTGGAAGCAAAAACAGCTGACTTTACGTAAATGCGTTGTTGCACTAGAGGGTGATACGCTAGGCACAGCGCGTCCCCAACTTTCTTGGTGGCTGTTATTCGTAAAGGTAAAATCCACTTCTGCGGTTTGGCCTGGATGTACCCGCATTTGCCGCGTTTCAACACTCATTTGCCATGGCAGTCCCGCACTACCACGGGTAATAAATTGAACCGTAATGAAGCGCGACTGATCCACCTCTTCATGAATGATAGCTTTTGCCGTGGTATCGACCTTTCCGTTTAAACCCGTTACCTGACAAAACACGTCGTAAAGAGGAACTAAGGCAAACGCAAAGGCAAACATGCCAATAAGGGCTGCGACACTGCGAATGACGGTCCGCCTAACGCCAGCTTGTTGAGAACCATCTGCTGCCATTTTTCATCCCTCCGCCTTCTCCAACGCTTTTATGCATTAATCGTGCGATTGAGCACGGTGAAATACCGGCGGCGTTTCAAAGGAGTGTAACGGCGCAGGGCTAGGCACACTCCACTCTAAATCAACAGCACCCTCCCAAGCTTTTGCAGGCGCTTTTTGGCCACCTCGTACACACAGCACTACCACCAGCACAAAAAGTAGTTGCGAGGCACCAAAGAAGAAGGCGCCAATACTTGAGAGCAGATTAAAATCGGCAAATTGCAGCGCATAATCAGGGATGCGCCTAGGCATGCCTGCCAAACCGGCAAAATGCATGGGGAAAAAGGTTAGATTGACCCCAATGATTGAGCACCAGAAGTGGCACTGCGCCAGACGCTCGTTAGGGTAATGGCCTGTCCATTTAGGCAACCAGTAGTAAACGCCCGCCATGATGGCGAAGATCGCGCCAGGCACCAATACATAGTGGAAGTGCGCCACCACAAAGTAGGTATCGTGGTACTGAAAATCGGCGGGTGCGATGGCTAACATCAGGCCTGAAAAGCCGCCAATGGTAAATAGCACTACAAACGCCAAAGCAAAAAGCATAGGGGGCTCAAAACTAATCGACCCGCGGAATAGCGTTGTCACCCAGTTAAATACCTTCACCCCTGTTGGCACAGCAATCAACATGGTGGAGTACATAAAGAACAGTTCCGCCGTCAAAGGCAGGCCCACAATAAACATATGGTGCGCCCACACCAGAAATGACAGCAGCGCAATGGCTGCAGTGGCATAAACCATCGAGGCGTAGCCAAATAAGGGCTTACGAGCAAACGTAGGGATAATCGCCGACACGATGCCAAATGCTGGCAGGATCATAATGTAGACTTCTGGGTGGCCAAAAAACCAGAACAGATGCTGGAATAAGACAGGATCTCCTCCGCCCGCTGCATCAAAGAAGCTAGTCCCAAAGTTAATGTCCATTAACATCATGGTAATGACGCCCGCTAACACCGGCATAACGGCGATAAGTAGAAATGCCGTAATCAGCCATGTCCAAACGAATAGCGGCATATCCATCATGCGCATGCCAGGCGCACGCATATTCAGGATGGTCGCGATGATATTAATCGCCCCCAAAATAGAGCTAATGCCTGCCATATGCAGCGCTAAAATAAAAAAAGTCGTTGAAGCTGGCGCATACGTTGTTGATAACGGAGCGTAAAATGTCCAGCCAAAGTTGGGGCCGCCCCCAGGCATAAAAAGAGTAGACAGCAGCAGGGTAAAAGCGACCGGCAGTAGCCAAAAACTGAAGTTATTTAGCCGCGGCAAGGCCATGTCAGGGGCTCCAATTTGCAGCGGAATCATCCAGTTAGCTAGGCCTGTAAACGCTGGCATAACGGCTGCGAACACCATAATCAGGCCATGCATGGTGGTCATCTGGTTAAAGAACTCGGGCTCTACCAACTGCAAACCAGGTTGAAATAGCTCAGCCCTCACCACGAGCGCAAAAATGCCGCCGACAAAAAACATCGTGAGCGAGAAGATCAGATATAGCGAGCCAATCTCTTTATGATTGGTGGTCAGCAGCCAACGCATCAAGCCTTTGGGTTGGGCTGCATGAGGGTAATGCGACTGGCCTTCCTGAGACTGGCCACCAGCCACGGCAGACGAACTATGCTGCAGTGAATGTTGTGGAGGTAGTTTGGGCGCCATATGTCTCTCCGCATGCTTATCGTTTTAGTAGAAGAAGTTGGTCAACACCTACTGGGCAATACGCTCGGCCACCGTAGCTGGCTGAACGGTATCACCAGTCTCATTCCCCCAAGCGTTGCGCGTATAGGTCACAACAGCCGCTATCTCTACCGGATTCAGCGTATTGCGGAAAGCAGGCATGGCGGCTCCAGAAACACCGTTAATCACGCGATCCAAATGCCAGTCGAGTTCATTAATAAGCTGTTCATTTCCGGCGAGCGCTGGAAAGGCTGGCGGTGCGCCCTGCCCTTCGCCTTGATGACAGGAAGAGCAAATAGATTGATACACCTCTTCACCGCGAGCCATTAGCTCCTCTATAGCCCATTCGCGATCAACACCCATTGCCTCTTGCTCAGCAGCCTCTTTGCGCTCTTCAAGCCATGTTTCAAACTCCGCTTCTTCCATGGCATGCACCACAATGGGCATAAAGCCATGATTCACACCACACAGCTCGGCACACTGGCCACGATAGATACCAGGCTCGTTAATTTGCACCCAATTTTCATTAATAAAGCCAGGAATGGTGTCTTGTTTAACAGCAAGCTCTGGAACCCACCAGGAATGAATCACGTCGTCTGATGTCATCAGAAAGCGTACTTTGCGATTAATAGGCAGCACGAGAGGCTCGTCAACATCGAGCAAATAGTGCTCGTCTCGCTCGGATTCGCCTCGAATCTGTTCGCGTGTGGTGCTTAAGTTCGAGGTATAGGCAATGTCCTCTCCTAGGTACTCGTAACGCCAGCGCCACTGCTGCCCCGTGATCATAATGTCTAGATCCGCTTCAGAGGCGTCATACATATTTTTAAGCGTGGCCGTCGCAGGTACCGCCATACCTACCAAGATCAAAATGGGAATGGCCGTCCACAGCACTTCAACGGAGGTATGTTCATGGAAGCGGGCAGCTTTGGCTCCTTTAGAGTGACGATAGCGAAACAAGGAGTAAAACATGACACCAAAGACGATCACCCCAATCACTACACACACCCAAAATATGGTCATGTGTAGGCCAAAAATATTGCGGCTGGTATCAGTGACCCCCACCGGCATATTCCAACTGCTAGCGTGGGCTTGAGAGAGACTTGCGACACTGGTAATGGTGAGAAGCCATTGCCACGGTAAGCGCATAGAAACCTCCTTTATTCTTGTTGTTCTCGCCAACCCTTTTATTAGGTCAGGGTTAAGTGATATCGATCAGTATAGAAAACATGTGGCATTCGTCACGAACTACTATCGTGATGCCTCTCAACGCTTCATCCCGCTGCATAAATCGCAATACCTGCTAAGAGCAGCACAAACATCATCGTCACTACCACCGCCGTGATAATGAAGGCGACCGGCTTGCCGTTTGAAAAATCCTGCTGACGCTGGCGGTCATTCTGAACACCTAGTAGTGCTGCTAATACTGACTTAACCACTGACCACATAGAACCTCCCTCAAGGTTGAGGTATTTCATACTCAATTTGGCAACTGCCCTGAAGCACTCAGCTATAGTTGAGGATAGGCAATTTTATGAATCGTGCTGCCTGAAAAGCAGCTTGATCAAAAAAAGGAGTTTGCTATGAAGGGTCAAGAGACAGCGCCGCCTCCAACCGGCTCTCCTTCGCCTATATCTAACTGGTGGCAACACTATTATCTACAGAGTGCGCAACCCATGTTGCGGCTACAGCTGATCTGGATTGAGAGCATGACTCAGGCTATGCAGTTAGCCTGGATTTCTCACAGGGTATAAAAGAAAGCGGCTGAAAGTGTTAACGTTTCAGGGCCTTACACCAAAAACCAACACCAACAGCCGCTTCCAAAAT
>NZ_JAMZBE010000077.1:0-17745 GCF_024158645.1 Halomonas sp. 707B3 | reverse complement strand
GCATGGCACTGTCTGGGTGAATGGCGATAATGGCTATATTGCCATGCAGGTCAGTGGGTTAGAAGTGCTTCCGGGGGCCGGTCTCACGGATTCAGGTATTAGTTATCCGCTAAGACGTCTTGAACCACTTCGCCTAAAGACGCAATGGCCGCATTACGCTCCTTAAACGATGCCTCGGTTTCGGTGATATAAAACACCACGACGGTGGGTGGCTGCTCCGGTGGCCAAATAATCGCGGTAATCGAGCGCGAGCCGTAACCACCCGCACCGGTTCTGTCTGCCATTACCCAATCAAACGGCATCGCAGCACGAAACAGGCCATCGGCCACCGCGTTCCCCTTCATCCATGCCTCTAACTGCTGACGAGACTCATCTGATAACACATCCCCAAGCACCAGCTTTTCTAACGTAGCCAGCATGGCGTTGGGTGTGGTGGTATCCCGCTCATCCCCTGGCGTGGCTTCGTTTAACTCGGTTTCGAAGCGGTCTAGGCGGGTAACGGGGTCATCCATGCTGCGCGCAAACGCCGTCACCGCTTCCGGTCCGCCTAGCGCTTGCAGCACTAGGTTGGCGGCGGTGTTATCGCTGGTGGTCATGGTGGCATCGCACAGCTCGAACAGCGTCATCGGCCGATGGCCCGCGTACTGCTCGGTGACCGGCGAGTAGGTGACCAAATCGGACTCTTCAAAACTGACCTCGGTTTCCAGCGCCAGTTGCCCCTCATCCACCTGCTCCAGCAGCGCGCCACAGGCCAGGGTTTTAAAGGTGCTAGACATGGCAAAGCGCTCATCCGCATTCACTTCCCAGCGCTGGCCCGTGGCTAAATTGTGGGCGGCAAAGCCAATACGCGCATCCAAGGTTTGCTCGATGCGCTCAAGCTCGGCGGTAATGCGATCCTCCTGCGCCATGACAGAAGACGAGGCAAACAACAGGCAAGCCGACAGCGCAGCACGCATCCAGCGTGGGTGGCGGTAGATCATTGTAGATATTCCTAAGCAGTTAGGGGAAAGCGTCCGTGCTGAGTTTAGCAGGCAAGCTCAGTAAGATAAGGTGCGAAATTAAAACTGAATCTCGGTCACCACATCGGTCTTAACAGAGTTAGCGATAAAGCACTTTTCATGGGCAGCATGATGAATCTGCTCAAGCGCCTCAATAGAGGGCGGCTCCCCTGCAAACACCGCCTTTGGCCGCAGCGTGACTTGGGTCATGGCGATCTTCCCATCGCTGCCCTTCTCCATCACCCCCACCGCGTTATCCACGTAGCTTTCCACTACCAAGCCCTGCTGGGCGGCAATGGCGAGGAAAAACAGCATATGGCAACTGGAGAGCGAAGCCACAAACGCCTCTTCCGGGTCGACGTTGGCCTCGACCGAATAAGGCAACGGGACCACATGAGGCGATGACGACGCAGGCACGCGAACGCCGCCATCAAACACCCACTCGTGCCCACGGCTATAGCGCTGATCTAGAAAGGCTTCATCAGCCCCACGGGCCCACTGAATGGAAGCGGTATACTCGGCCATTTGGGTTCCTCTGGTTCAATAGCTAGGTGCGAGTACCTTCAGTGAGTAAGCGCAGAACCCAGCTTAAATGGAAGGTTCGTTGATACTTGCAGCACGGTCTTTCGCTAGCTCAATGACGGCGTGCCCTAACTGCACAAGCGTACCGAAATTAGGCTTGGTTTCAGGTTTTAATGAACGGTAAGCGCTGGTGCGACTTTTGATACCTGCTTTCGCGATCACTTGGCTATGACCAAATTGCTCCACATAAGAGCGAATAGCGGCTTGCAAAATATCAGGGCGACCCTCTTTCATTGACTCCCAGGAAGCCTGCTTAATCACGGCTTCCATTTCTTGAACGTTAAAAAAAACGTCTGCAGGCTTTTGCTCACCTTTGGTAATGGTACGCAGTGTTGCCGCAGAAAGCTCATTGCCGCTCCAATTGAGGGAGCCTTCCGGAGTTAAGGAAAAACGCTTGAAGTCTTTGACCTCAGAAAAAGGAGGCTTACTGAAGTAAGCTGCCAAATCCGCGTGGCCCTGGTAACCATCGCTGAACGTTAGCGCCAGGGCATGATCTGAAATGACATCAACATCCACGATTTTTAGCATACGTCACCTAACTTACCTGGGTTTTCGCCATTCACTGCTTTGTGCCACATCATCATCAACTGTTCACGGTGCTCGAAAATATGGCTCTCCGCTCTCTTACGCTGCTTGTTAGGCAGATAGCCCTCTAGACATTCTCCCGTTTCAATCGCAATGATTAGCTCGTAGCTACCATACTTCACATGAAGGTGGGGTAGCTTATGTTGCTTGTTATCAAAAAAATACAAGCAAAAAGAAAGGCCTAGCAACGCATCAATTTCCGGCATGGTATCTCTAACGCCTGTTATTTCAATAGACTATAGCAGCGTATCCCTGAAGAGACAAAATAGAAAAATGTCGAGGCACGGATCGTCTACGATGGGAGCATGAACGGCGATGGCCTTGGGCAGTCAGAACCACATCACAGCAGCGAATGACACTAGGAGAGCGAGATATGCAGACAATAGAGCTAGGCGGCGTAAGCGTACCCCGTATCGGCCAGGGCACCTGGCATATGGGCGAGGATGCCGGGCAGCGGCAGGCTGAAATCAGGGCGCTGCGTGAAGGTATAGACCTGGGCATGACGCTGATCGATACCGCCGAGATGTATGCCGAAGGCGGAGCTGAAGAAATCGTGGGCGAAGCCATTCGCGGGCGGCGCGATGAGGTGTATCTCGTCAGCAAGGTTTACCCGCACAACGCCAGCACCCAGGGTGTTCAAGCCGCCTGCGAGCGCAGCCTGCGCCGATTGGGCACCGATACGATTGACCTCTACCTGCTGCACTGGCGCGGCCAGTACCCGCTGAGCGAAACCGTGGAAGCGTTTGAGCGGCTGCGCGAGCAGGGCAAGATTCTGCGCTGGGGCGTGTCGAACTTCGACGTTGACGACCTAGAAGAGCTAAACGCGCCCGCTTGCGCCACCAATCAGGTGCTCTACAACCCCGAAGCACGGGGCATTGAATACGACCTGTTGCCCTGGCAAGCACAGCACCATATGCCGCTTATGGCCTACTGCCCCATCGGGCAAGGCGGCGCGCTACTTCGTGACGCCACCCTGCAACACATCGCCGACAAACACAGCGCCACCCCCGCGCAAGTCGCGCTTGCCTGGGCACTGCGCCACCCCGGTGTGATTGCGATTCCGAAAGCCGTAAATCTGGACCATCTCAAACAGAACGCTGATGCTGATAAGGTCAGGCTTGATGACGAGGATTTGGCACAGATGGATGCCGCCTACGCGCCACCAATACGTAAGCAGGGTTTAATGATGGTGTGAGCAAGCGCCTATCAACGGCTTAGCGTGGGATACGATTCGTGGGCATCAGCGGCTCAACCGCTGTTTTTAAGTGGAGAAAACCGAACGCTGCGAAGCCAATTGGCAAACCCCACCCTGTACGCTATTCTGTACATTAACAACATCGCGTACAGGAATACTCTTTATGGATGCCATCAGCTACACCGCCGCTAGAACCAACCTAGCAAAAACCATGGAGCAGGTTTGTGAAGACCACTCTCCTATGATCATCACCCGCAATAAGGCGCAATCCGTGGTCATGATCTCTCTCGAAGACTATGAAGCACTACAAGAGACGGCATACCTCCTGCGCACACCCAAGAACGCCCGCCGTTTACTGGAATCCGTTGCCGAGTTGGAGCAAGGGGATGGTCAGGAAAAGGAGCTTCTTGAATGAAGCTCATCTTTTCCGAGAACGCCTGGGAGGACTATTTGTACTGGCAGAAAACCGATAAGAAGGTTCTTAACCGAATCAACAAGCTAATCAAAGAAATCAAGCGAGCGCCATTTGAAGGAGTCGGCAAGCCAGAACCCCTTAAACATAACCTCGCGGGTTACTGGTCTCGGCGAATCAACGAAGAACACCGCATCGTTTACAAGGTCACGGACGACGCTTTGCTTATTGCTCAGCTCAGATATTACTACTGATTTAACCTGAGCTTTGCGGCAATTTTGGAGTCGCTAAGCGGTGGAAAACAGCGCTGCAACAGCGGCTGGTGATGCATTATTCGTAGTGGCTCCAGAGTCTAAGAACTTTCACCACTCGCTCGTCCTCAAGCACTTGGTAGACCAAACGGTGCTGAATATTGATGCGGCGTGAATAGGCCCCCCGTAAAATCACCTGTGCATCTTTATGTGCTTGCTTGGTGTAAACCAACGTCCAAGTCACCAGTCCAGCTATTTATCGCATTCATCCACGGGGGTCTCCATCCCCTTACGAATAGACTCCCTCATACCTGGCACGGAGAGCAGGTAAAGTGTTTCCTGAATGGCGGACCAACTTTCTTCGGAAACCAGAACGGCTTTGTTGCGCTTATCCATAATGACGATGGGTTGGTGGGACTCGGCAGACGGTCTCGTCGATCAACCGATTTAGGTTGCTGCGCGCCTCAGTGGCTGTGATTCCGGTTATGGCGCACCTCTTGCGTGCTTAACTTTCCTTGAAATGTACGCTTTTGGGTACGTACGTTAAGACGGACGCCACTGCATAACGCCGCCAGCACGCGCGGTTTAGTAGTGAAGGCGAAGCCGCAACGGAAAAGCCGTCGCTGTGCCTGGCCTTGTTAGGCTTTGAATCAATCCTAGAAAAGGTCATCAGAAGCATGCTTAGATTTCGGACTCCTACCTTTATTCATTAGCTTTCCCAAGTTATTCTTGGCTAAGAAAAGAATTTCACTAATCTGAGGCTCGATGGAGTATAGAGACACACCCACTTCTGGAGCGGCCAGCAAATGAATAACATTCCACGACTGATGTGGCTTGACATGTTCTGGCAGCGAGAACATTAAGCATAAAGCCGCACGAGCGAGCTGCTCCTTGCTCGGCAAATCTTTCTCATTATTTCTTACCGACCAAATATAATGTTCGACCATGTCCTCAGATTCCACAAATTCATTGGCGAATTTCTCGTCGTTCATAGTGGCTAGAGTTTCGGCATAACTGAAAAACTCACGAGGGATTTTTTTATTTTTCTGTTTCACTTGAAACTCCGCGTTTTGAAAAAATCCTCTAGAAGATGACGTTAGGAATATTCATTTTAAAAAATTATTCAATACTTGAAGCTATTCAATAAGCCATATTGGGCCGAAGGAACTGAAACAAGCATTTAATACGGCGGAGCTTGTAATGCCACCCATTGGGATAAGCTCGCCCCATTTGTTTATTTGAAAAACAACGGTTTCGAAAGATCTGCCATTGGATAATTCATGTGAATCGACAATCCTAACTTCGCCATCCCTTTCCAAAACGAAGGTATTAGTTTTTATTTCATTTCCGTTTTGACTAGGAAGCCTAGCAAGAATTATATTGAACAAAGGTAGGTAGCGGTCATCCATTCTGCTGTTACATTTGATATCGAAGTTGCGAACGATTTCTTCGGCATCACGTGTTTCAAAATGAACCATGTCCCCATAGTCTTTTGCCAGCTCAGCAATATACATTAAATTGGAAGGATTAATCCATTGAGCGGCACTCATTTGGTTTTGTGGCGCTCCGCGCCCACGATCATACATAGACGCAAGGAGTTCTTGAGCCCTTATTTTACCTTTAAGAGCAGCACTGCGGAACCATTTAACTGCTTCCTGATCGTTTTGTTCGACGCCGCGACCATTAGCATAGGCAATCCCAAGGTTAGTTTGAGCCCATGCTAATCCCTGATTGGCAGCTAAGCTATGCCATTTAAATGCTTCTACAAGATCTTTCTTAACCCCTCGTCCGTGTTCATACATCAACGCAAGATTAGCTTGAGCCTCAGAATTTCCCTGTTCAGCAAGAGGTTTGAACAATCTAAAAGCGGTAGAGTAATCCTTTTCCTCCAGAGCTTTTTCAGCCGCGGAGAATGATTGCAATAGTGTCAATTCTTGTCCAAAAACAGGTGCGTAAAGACAAAGAACAAGTATGAATATAGGATAACGAATCACAATTTTTGAAACCTCTTCTGATTAAGTCCTACCGCAAAAGCTATTGATTGCGTGATGGCATAAATTTTTACAAGGCCTGCCTGCTGGTTGATTGGCATGAATTTTTATGCTTTTATCTCAACCCAAAATCATCGTTCGGAGCGAGCAAAAGCTTTGGCCCTGAGCACCAGCGAAATTCACCTTCGGAAGGTAGCTCGTGTGGAAACGGCAAAACTCCGAGTTCATACGCATTTAAAAGAGCATCTGTTGAAAGGTGTTTATCACCTTGCTCTACACATTTGTCGCAAACGAGACGACTGTTCACGGCGCGAACTTCTGTATACCTCAAAATCTTAGATTTTCGTAAGATCTCGTAATTTTCTCTAATTGCTTTTGAGAAGCCTTGCACTGCTTTGGGGTCGCATATCCCTAAGAGTTGGTTGCATGCCTCATAGGATTCTCGGGGCTCTGGAGATGACGCGCGATATATTGCCTCACGCGCTGTAGTTCCAGCCAATGTTATCGTAACGGGAGAAGGAAAGAAGGAGACTGAACTCAATATGCTTTCGAACTTTTCCCAAAACTCTTCAATACCAAGGGTGTAGCCATTTAATTCAATTTTACGAATTTCACGTATCTTTTCGTTTGCTTTCCTAACGCGTTCTTGTTCGAGTTCAAACGGCGTTATCCCAATTCTCCGTGCGAGCGCTATTTGGTCTTCCGCTTCACTGAGAACTTTGTCTTTTAGCGCTACACGCTGTTCCGGTGTAAGTTCGATATAACAGTTGATGAGGCTTTCTATCTCAAACCAGACTTTATCTTTGTATTTTTCCTCATCCGAACTGAGGTCAGCGATGTTTTTTATCATTGCCCTATTCATCCGTACTGATATTTATTTCGGAGATCGGAACTCTCACGTGTGTTGAATTCTCCTCACTAAGCCACTGAGGAAGAATTGATAACTCTAGGTTGATTGGCACATTGGGGTCATCAAATTTCCCGTTCTCAAGTGCAGCAACAAGTGCCACCTTGGTTTTTTTGTCCAAGTAGATATTGAGTAAGGCTCCCTCACTCCGATGCCGAATGTATATCTCAATGCCGCTCATTTCATTTTTCCTTCTTCGGTTACACAGCGTAACTCGGCAGCCTAACAGTGATTATACACCCTGCAATAAAACCTCAATGAACGCGACGTCACATTGACTGCTGGTTCACAGCCATCAAATTGACTCTACACCATTGACTCTATTGAAAGCAAAGCGAATTTTGGCTTTATATCCAAAATTCGCGGGCTTGCGCGTTTTGCTTGCCTCAATAATACTGTCTTTATGAACAGCATAATTGGGGCATCCACCTATGAAACTGATGGAACGCGTCAAGGCAACCATAGGGGGCAAGCACTCAATGCCATCGTCTTTTCTTGTTGTTTATTGATTTCACGGCAGCCCACTTCTGTGCGCCCAATAAAATAAGCCCCCTTGCATCTCCCCCACCCGCCTCCTACACTCCATCCACGAACAGCTTGACGGGGTGCCGGTGATATCCGGCTGAGATGGCGCAGGGTGAGCTTTTGGCTACCGAGCGCTGGTCCCGCTGAACCTGATCCGGCTAATGCACTGCTTTTTGAATGGCGGCGCGGGTACCGGCGTAGGGATCAAGCGATGGCCGCGGCGCACCTTTACGCCACCCTTCCGTGCCATTCCCTCGATCTTTCTCGCCTGCCCTCCGGATCATTACCACCGGAGGCATCATGGGCTACCGCTTTACCGATCTCACCACCGCTTGCCAAGACGATTGGTGCGCTTATATCGAGCACGATTTCGTGCGCCAGCTGGGCAACGCCACGCTGCCTGAGGCGTCGTTTCGCCACTACCTGAAGCAGGATTACCTGTTCTTGATCCACTTCGCCCGCGCCTACGCGCTGGCCGCCTACAAAAGCCCCACCCTGGCGGATCTGCGCCAAGCCCATGAAGGCCTGAAAGCCATTGTGGATGTGGAGCTGGGCTTGCACGTGGGCTTTTGCGAGGAGTGGGGCATCAGTGAGCAAGCGCTTGCCGAACTCCCCGAAGCCCGCGCCACGCTGGCCTACACCCGCTATGTGTTGGATACCGGCAACCGAGGCGATCTGCTGGATTTGCACGTGGCGCTGGCCCCCTGCTTGGTGGGCTACGGCGAAATCGCCAACTGGCTGAACGCGCAGCCTTCTACCCTGCGCGACGCGCAAAACCCTTTCGATGCTTGGATTGCCATGTACGAAGGCGAGGAATTCCAAGCCGCCATGCAGGCGGAACTTGCGTGGCTGGATGCCCGCTTAGCCGATGTCACCCCCGCCCGTTTTGCTGAGCTAAGCAAAATCTTCCGCGATGCCACCCGCCTGGAAATCGATTTTTGGCAGATGGGTTTAGACCTTTCTGAATAATGACCAACAACAAGGAAACCGTTATGACCAAGACTGTTAAAAGTAAAACTGCCCACTTTTTAGCCGAAACCGCCCAGGTGGATGCCGCCGCCGTGGCGCCGCTGCCCGGCTCGCGCAAGGTGTACGTGGAAGGCTCGCGGCCAGATATTCGCGTGCCGTTTCGGGAAATCACTCTCTCGCCCACCAAAACCAGTGGCGTGGATGAACAGAACCCGCCGCTGCTGGTGTACGACACCTCCGGCCCCTACACCGATCCCAACGCCAATATCGATTTGCGCCAAGGCCTGCCGGAGCTTCGCCGGGCCTGGATTGAAGAGCGCAACGACACCGAGTTTTTAGATGGCCCCACCAGCCAATACGGCCAGCGCCGCGCCAACGACCCGACGCTGGCCCAGCTGCGCTTTGATTTAACCCGCACCCCGCGCCGGGCACAAGCGGGCAAGAACGTGACCCAGCTGCACTACGCCCGCCAGGGCATCATCACGCCGGAAATGGAGTTTATCGCCCTGCGGGAAAACCAACGCCGCCAGGCGTTGGGTACGGCAGAGGTGGAGCGCATTCTGGGCCATCAGCATGCGGGCCAGAGCTTTGGCGCTAGCCTGCCCAAGGAAATTACCCCGGAGTTCGTGCGCGATGAGGTGGCCCGTGGGCGGGCGATTATTCCCAATAACATCAACCATCCGGAAAGCGAGCCGATGATCATTGGCCGCAACTTCCTGGTGAAGATCAACGGCAACCTGGGCAACTCGGCGGTCACCTCTTCCATTGAAGAGGAAGTGGACAAGATGACCTGGGGCATCCGCTGGGGCGCGGATACCATCATGGACCTCTCCACCGGCCAGAACATCCATGAAACCCGCGAGTGGATCATCCGCAACTCGCCGGTGCCGATTGGTACGGTGCCCATCTATCAGGCGCTGGAGAAGGTCAACGGCATTGCCGAAAACCTCACCTGGGAGATCTTCCGCGATACGCTGATCGAGCAGGCGGAACAGGGGGTGGATTACTTCACCATTCACGCGGGGGTGCTGCTGCGCTATGTGCCGCTCACCGCCAACCGCGTCACCGGCATTGTTAGCCGTGGCGGCTCCATCATGGCAAAGTGGTGTTTGTATCACCATCAAGAGAGCTTCCTGTATACCCACTTCGAGGAGATCTGCGAGATCTGCAAGCAGTACGATGTGGCGTTCTCGCTGGGCGACGGCCTGCGCCCCGGCTCGATTGCCGATGCCAATGATGAAGCGCAAATGGCGGAGCTGAAAACCCTAGGCGAGCTGACCCACATTGCCTGGAAGCACGATGTACAGGTGATGATCGAAGGCCCCGGCCATGTGCCCATGCACCTGGTGAAGGAGAACATGGACAAGCAGCTGGAGTACTGCGACGAAGCGCCCTTCTATACCCTTGGGCCGCTGGTGACGGATATCGCCCCCGGCTACGACCATATTACCTCTGGCATTGGGGCGGCGATGATTGGTTGGTTTGGCTGCGCCATGCTCTGCTACGTGACGCCGAAAGAGCACCTGGGCCTGCCCAATAAGGACGACGTAAAAA
The DNA here is from genome assembly GCF_024158645.1 of Halomonas sp. 707B3. NCBI lineage: Bacteria > Pseudomonadati > Pseudomonadota > Gammaproteobacteria > Oceanospirillales > Halomonadaceae > Halomonas > Halomonas sp. 707B3. The sequence continues at coordinate 7,776 of NZ_JAMZBE010000077.1, read as the reverse complement.
CCGGCATCATTACCTACAAGATTGCCGCCCACGCAGCGGATTTAGCCAAGGGCCATCCGGCCGCGCAGCGCCGTGATAATGCGCTCTCCAAGGCGCGCTTCGAGTTCCGCTGGGAGGACCAGTTCAACCTGGGCCTAGACCCCGACACCGCGCGGGAATACCACGATGAAACCCTACCGAAGGACTCCGCCAAGGTGGCGCACTTCTGCTCCATGTGCGGGCCGAAGTTCTGCTCGATGAAGATCAGTCAGGAAGTGCGCGATACCTACCGCGACCGCGCCCCGGAAAACGCCAGCGAAAGCGACGCCGAAGCAGTGAAGCGCGGCATGCAGGAGCAGGCGGAGAAGTTCCGCCGGGAAGGCAGCGAGCTTTACCAGGAGGTATAAAAAAGCGGCATCGCACGCTGCCTGTGGCCCTCAGGAAACCTTGAGGGCCACTTTTAATACGCCGTCGCGCTGGTGGGAGAACAGGTCGTAGGCTTCGACGATATTATCCAGCGCGTAACGGTGGGTCACCATGGGGCCAAGATCCAACCGTCCGGCGGCAATGATGCTCATCAGCCTGCGCATACGCTCTTTGCCGCCAGGGCAAAGTGAGGTAACGATCTTGTGGTCACCCAGGCCCGCACAGAAAGCACCCAGCGGAATCGTTAGGTCTTGGGAGTAAACACCCAGGCTGGAGAGCGTTCCACCGGGTTTTAGCACCCGCAGAGCGGACTCAAAAGTCTGTTGCAGTCCAAGCGCTTCAATCGCGGAATCGACGCCGCGCCCGCCGGTGATTTTGAGAATTTCCTCGACCACATCCACCTTGCGGAAATCCAGCGTTACATCCGCGCCCATCTGCTTGGCCATCTGTAAACGCTCATCAACACCGTCTACCGCAATGATCATCCCGGCCCCACGCAACCGCGCACCCGCCGTGGCGCATAGGCCAATCGGCCCTTGGGCGAATACCGCCACCGTGTCGCCAATTTTGATACCAGCGGCTTCGGCACCGGCAAAGCCGGTGGACATAATATCCGGGCACATCAGCACTTGTTCGTCGGTTAGGCCATCCGGCACTGGCGAGAGGTTGGCCTGGGCATCCGGCACCAGCAGGTACTCGGCTTGGGCGCCGTCGATGGTGTTACCAAAGCGCCAGCCGCCCATCGGTTTATACCCGTGGCCGTGGTGGCCGCCATCCTGCGAGCAGCAATCATCCTGGCAGGCGTAGGAGGTAAAACTGGGGCAGATGGCGCCAGCAATGACCCGCTGGCCTTCTTGGTAGCCCTTAACGTTGGCACCCAGTTTTTCAATAATACCCACGGGTTCATGGCCGATGGTTAAGCCGCGCTCCACCGGGTACTCACCTTTCAGGATATGTATATCGGTGCCGCAGATCGTGGTGGTGGTCACACGCATCAGCGCGTCGTTGGGGCCGATCTCGGGAATGGGTTTTTCGTCAATTTCGATGCGGCCGGGCTCAACGAAAATGGCCGCTTTCATCATGGTAGGCATGGAACACTTCCTCAGTGAGGGGAGTCATGACACATCACCATTACGTCATAGCAGGCGTTCCGCTATCTTGCGCTCCATCAAGGTTGTGCAAGATAAAAATAGTCGCCTGATCGGTTGTTTATTGATCTATGTCAATGCGATCAATTATCAATAATTAGATACTAAAATAGTGCTTTCAATTTAACCGTAGTGCTTCTCCCTGAGCGTGGCGGCGATACTCATGGTTTCAACCGTGTTTTGTATTCCGAGAGTACGACCTGACTTTTTGCTCAGCACGGTACTGATGCTGCCTCTGGCCGGGTGCATCTCGCTACCACCGCCCGACTCCACTCCAGCGGTTGAACTGCCCTCCACCTACCAAGTTGGCTCAACGGCACTCTCTGAAATATCTGCAGCTCCCAACCTCCCCTGGCGCGACTACTTTACCGATTTGCAGCTACAGCGCCTGATTGAACAAGCACTGACCACCAACCGCCATTTGCGCAGCGCACTGCTGAGGGTTGAGCAGGCTCGCGCCCTCTATGGCATTCAGCAATCAGAGTTGCTGCCAACCATCGGTGCCGAAGCCAGTAGCGAGCGCTCTCGTGTGCCTAGCGACCTGAATGCCCCCAGCGCTCCTCAAGTTAGCAACCGATATGAGGTGGGCGTTGGTTTCAACCACTGGGAGCTGGATTTCTGGGGCCGGGTACGTAGCCTGAACGAGGCTGCATTAGAAGAGTACTTGGCCACCGACGAGGCGCGCCGCGCTGTCGAACTGAGCCTTATCGCTCAAGTGGCCAATAGTTACTACCTGTTGCTGGAGCTTGATAACCGCCTACAGCTCGCCCACCAGACCATCGCAAGCCGCGAACAGTCCTTACTGATTTTTAACCGTCGAGTCGAGGTGGGCGCCGCAGCGCAGCTTGAACTGCGTCAAGTCGAGGTGTTGCTGCATCAAGCAAGGGCGCTCGGTGCTCAGCTCGAGAATGCCCGCGCCCAACAGGCCAATGCCCTGGCGTTACTGCTGGGCTCCCCCGCCGAAACAGCGTGGCAGCTACCCCCGTTGGCAGATAGCGATGAATTGTTTGCCCTGCCTCCCGGCCTGCCTTCCGAGTTACTGGTTAATCGCCCTGATATTCGTGCGGCAGAACATGCGCTGCGTGCGGCTAATGCCAATATCAGCGCGGCACGGGCAGCGTTTTTTCCGCGCATTGCCCTCACCAGCTCGCTAGGCACTGCCAGTAGAGATCTCGACAACCTATTCAGTCACGATAGCCGTACCTGGCAATTCGCCCCTACGACCTCGTTACCGATCTTCACTGCTGGCCGACTTCGCGCCAGTCTCAATTTAGCCGAAGTGCGTCGTGAGCAGGCGGTGGTGGATTATGAACAGACTGTTCAGGAGGCATTCCGCGATGTTGCGGACGCCTTGGCAGCAGAGCGGTGGCTAGTGGAAGAGGCACAAACGGCTAGCGATTTGCTCGCTGCACAACGCGAGCGCGCACGCCTCGCGCAGCTACGTTATGACCACGGGGCAGTACCCTATTTAGAGGTGCTCGACGCCCAGCGTGACCTGCTGGATGCCGAGCAGCAACAGGTACAGATACGTCGTAAAATGATTTCAGCCCGCATCGCGCTGTATGCCGCGCTGGGTGGCGGAGAGCATCAGGCGGCTATCGAAAGCGCTCGTACCCACCGTTCTCTTGTTCACTCTCTATAGGGCGCCCATACGTCATGCACGCCATTAAAAAACTGTTGATTGCCCTGGCTATTCTTGCCGTCGCCGCTGGGCTTTATTACTACTGGGTCGACCTGGATGACGAGGGTTTCGGTGAAGGCTTTGCCAGTGGAAATGGCCGTCTTGAGGCCGTCGAAATTGATATCGCGACCAAGCTTGCCGGGCGCATTCACAACGTATTGGTCGACGAAGGCGACATGGTCATCGTTGGCCAAACGCTGGCGCTAATGGATACGAAAGCGCTAGAGGCACAACGGGACGAGGCTATTGCCCAACATCAACAGGCCACCCATCTCGTGCTCAGTGCCGAGGCTCAGGTCGTCATGCGCGAAAGCGATCAGGCGGCCGCTGAAGCGACCGTGGTACAGCGCGAGAGCGAACTCGATTCAGCCCAGCGCCACCTGGCACGCACTGAGGCGCTTGCCCGTGATGGTGCCGCCTCAACCCAAGAGCTTGATGATGACCGTGCCCGTGTCAATGGTTCTCAAGCCGCCGTTAGCGCGGCCAGGGCCCAAGTAGCGGCTGCCAGGGCCGCAGTGGAAGCGGCACGCGCGCAGTTAATCGGTACTCGCTCTAGTGTGACAGCGGCTTTGGCCACCATCGCCCGTATCGACGCCGATATCAATGATAGCCAGCTGGTGTCACCTCGGGATGGTCGTGTGCAATTTCGCGTCGCCCAGCCCGGCGAGGTGCTTGCTGCAGGAGGCCGGGTACTCAATCTGGTCGACCTGAATGATGTTCACATGGCCTTCTTCTTACCCACGGAGATTGTCGGTCGAGTAGCGCTGGGTAGTGAAGCTCGCATCGTGCTCGATACCATGCCCAACTTCCCGATTCCCGCACGTATCTCCTTCGTTTCCAGCACTGCGCAATTTACGCCCAGAACCGTGGAGACAGCTTCCGAGCGCCAGAAACTCATGTTTCGGGTTAAGGCACAGATCGACCCGGAGCTACTACGTGAGCATCAAGACCAGGTTAAAACCGGCCTACCAGGCGTCGCTTGGGTCAAGCTGGATGCCGACGCTGAGTGGCCGGCCGCGCTGGCGGGCCAGGCCTTACCATGACCCCGCTCCCTTCCACCAACGCGGCGGCTGAATCTCCCAAAAGCGTCGCGCAACTGGTGGGCGTGCGCCTGCACTACCGCAAGAAGAGAGTGCTGGATGGCATTGACCTGGAGATACCCGGTGGCTGCATGGTGGGGCTGATCGGCCCTGACGGTGTCGGTAAATCCAGCCTGCTGGCGCTACTGGCTGGGGCACGCGCTGTGCAGGAGGGCTCGGTCACTTCGTTAGGGGGCGACATGCGCGATAAGCGGCATCGCAAGCGCATAGGAGCCCGTATCGCCTACATGCCCCAGGGGCTAGGCAAGAATCTTTACCCTACGCTGTCGGTGGAGGAGAATCTGCAATTCTTCGCCCGGCTGTTTGGCCACGGAGCCAGCGAACGCCGCCGCCGTATTGATGATCTTACCCGCAGAACGGGGTTGCTGCCGTTTCTAAACCGCCATGTAAGCAAGCTCTCCGGTGGCATGAAGCAGAAGCTTGGGTTGTGCTGCGCATTGATCCATGACCCCGACCTGTTGCTTCTTGACGAGCCCACCACTGGTGTCGATCCGCTGGCCCGTGTTCAGTTTTGGGAGCTAATCGCCCGCCTTCGCGCTGAGCGTCCGCAAATGAGCATCATCGTGGCCACTGCTTATATGGATGAAGCCCAGCGATTCGATTGGCTGGTAGCCATGGATGCGGGTCGCATACTGGCTACCGGTGATGCACCCGCACTGTTAGCACGCACTGAGTGCGATTCACTCGATGCGGCCTTTATCAAGCTGCTGCCAGAAGAGAAAAAGCGCGGCTACCACCCCATTCACATCCCTCCTTTACCTGCCGTTGCCGATACAGACATCGCCATCGAAGCTAAGGGCTTGACCATGCGTTTCGGCGACTTTATCGCCGTTGATCACGTCAGTTTTCGCATTCGCCGTGGTGAAATCTTTGGCTTTCTCGGCTCCAATGGCTGCGGCAAGTCAACAACCATGAAGATCCTCACCGGCCTGCTGCCCGCAAGCGAAGGGCAGGCCTGGCTGCTGGGCCAGGAGGTAGATCCCCGCGATATGGATACCCGCCGCCGGGTGGGTTATATGTCCCAAACGTTCTCGCTGTATAACGAGCTGACCGTGCACCAGAATCTGGTTCTGCATGCCCGCTTGTTTCAGATTGGTAAACATGAGATCCCCACTCGGGTCGATGAGATGGTCAAGCGCTTCATGCTCGATAATGTTCTCAATGAGCTGCCCGAAAGCTTGCCTCTGGGGGTGCGCCAGCGATTATCGTTAGCAGTGGCGATGGTACACAGACCCGAGCTACTGATACTCGACGAACCCACCTCAGGCGTCGACCCGATAGCCCGTGACCATTTCTGGCATCTTTTGATTGAGCTGTCGCGACGAGACCGGGTGACGATTTTTATCTCTACCCATTTCATGAACGAAGCTGAGCGCTGCGACCGCATATCGATGATGCACGCGGGACAAGTGCTTGACAGCGATACGCCAGCAGCGCTCATCAAGAAGCGAGGAGCCGCATCGCTGGAAGAGGCTTTTATCGGCTATCTGCTTGGTGCCCAAGAAAGTGACAAGCCACCACACACTAGCGATGCCTTGGTCACCTCTTCCCCTTCCGATGATAAGGCGCGCTTTACAGCACCACGCCACCGGCATTTTAGCTTCCAGAGGATGCTCAGCTATATGTGGCGCGAAACGCTGGAGCTTCGCCGTGATCCTGTACGCGCGTCCCTGGCCTTAGCTGGTTCGCTGATTCTGATGTGCGTAATCAGCTTCGGCGTGAGCATGGATGTGGAGAATCTTAGCTATGCGATCCTTGACCGCGACCAGACTACTATCAGCCACCATTACGCGCTGAACCTGTCGGCATCGCCCCATTATTTTACTGAGCATGCCCCTCTTTATGACTATGCCGAGTTGGATCGACGCATGCGCAGTGGAGAGCTGGCCCTGGCAATCGAAATCCCCGAAGGGTTTGGCAGAGACGTCATACGTAGCCACGATGCAGCCATCGGGGCGTGGATTGATGGTGCTATGCCCCAGCGCGCTGAAACCGTACAGGGCTATGTACTGGGTATTCACCAGCAGTGGCTGCAAGGCCGTAACGAAAACACCAACGGACCGCCAGCGGCCAGCATCGAAAACCGCTACCGTTACAACCCCGATATACAGAGCCTTTCGGCCATGGTGCCCGCCGTTATTCCCATGCTGTTGTTAATGCTGCCAGCCATGCTGACCGCGCTCTCAGTGGTGCGCGAGAAGGAAATGGGGTCGATCATCAACCTTTATGTCACGCCGGTGACCCGTACCGAATTCCTGGTGGGCAAGCAAATTTTTTACATCGGCTTGGCAATGGTCAACTTTTTGCTGATGACCGGACTGGCAGTCACCCTCTTCGGCGTACCGATGACGGGCAGCTTTTGGGCGCTGGCCCTTTCGGCGCTGGTATTCTCTATCATCTCTACCGGCATGGGCCTGCTGGCATCCACCATCACCCGCAGTCAAATCGCTGCCATGTTCTTTGCCATGATTGGCACCTTAATCCCCGCCACCCAGTTTTCGGGGCTGACCGACCCTGTTTCGTCACTGGACGGACTCGGGCGCTTTATCGGTAATATTTATCCGGCAACCTATATGTTCGCTATCAGCCGCGGCGTATTCAGCAAAGCACTCACCCTACGGGATCTTATCGGTTCACTCTTGCCGATGCTGCTGTCGGTGCCAGTGATAACAGGTCTGGCAATCGCCTTACTTAAGAAGCAGGAGCGTTAGCATGCACCGGCTTACGCTTATTTTTCGCCTCGGTATCAAGGAGTTCTGGAGCTTATTGCGCGACCCGGCAATGCTGGTGCTTATTGTTTATGTGTTCAGTGTCGCCGTTTACGCCTCAGCCACGGCGTTGCCCGAGACGTTGAACAAAGCGCCTATTGCTATCGTCGATGAAGACGGCTCGCCTCTCTCTGCACGGATCATCTCTGCGTTTTACCCACCACAATTCCTATACCCAGAAATGATCTCATTTTCGGAGATGGATGCTGGGCTCGATGCTGGAGACTACACCTTCGTGCTAGTCATTCCTTTCGATTTCCAGCGCGATGTACTTGCTGGGCATACACCCGCCCTACAGCTTAATATTGATGCCACGCGCATGAGCCAAGCCTTTTCGGGTAACAGCTATGTGCAGCAGATCGTGATGAGTGAGGTCAACACGTTTGTTCAGCGCTACCGTGAAAGCGCTTCACCTGCGGTTGACCTGGTGCTGCGAGCCCGCTTCAATCCTGGGCTGGAACATTACTGGTTTGGCTCGCTGATGGCGATTGTCGATAACGTCACGCTGCTCTCGATTATTCTTACCGGCGCAGCGCTAATACGCGAACGTGAACACGGTACCATCGAGCACCTATTGGTCATGCCCATCTCACCAACCGAGATCATGCTCGCCAAGGTATGGTCAATGGGGGCCGTGGTCTTACTGGCGGTGGCCCTCTCCCTCACCTTTATTG
>NZ_JAMZBE010000076.1:0-17963 GCF_024158645.1 Halomonas sp. 707B3 | reverse complement strand
CCCTAAGATGAGAAGGCACATGACGCTAGGAGGTCTTACTCCCAGCGTCTATGCGGCGAACAGTTAACCCCAAGTGTCTACAAAAATGGGGCCATACCATACGCCATCTGCTCACTACTCACGATATAGCGCCCACCAGCGAGCTAGAGCCGCTAAGCGGCGGCGACAGTGCGGCGGTGTATACGTTAGCCACGCGCCAGGGGCGGGTGATCGTGAAGCATGACGATCCCGAGCGCCTCAGGGGTGAGGCAGAAGGGCTGCACGCACTTGCCGGGGCCAATACCTCGCTCATCATTCCTGAAGTGCTCGGCCAGGCGGAAGGCTGGCTAGTGATGGAAGCCCTGGAGACTCAGCCCGCCAACAAGCAGGATGCGACCGCGCTGGGAGAGGGCCTTCGCCAGCTGCACGGCGTGATAGGCGCCTCCCACGGTTGGCATAAAGACAACGCCTGCGGATTGACCCCGCAGCCCAATGCGCCACTGGCTGACGGGCGGCAGTTTCAGCGCGAGCGCCGCCTGCTCCCCCTTTGCGAGGCCTGCTTTCAGCGTGGTTTGCTTGATAGCGCGCTACGTCGCCGTATCGAGCTGCAGGCCGAACAGCTGGAAAGCTGGTTGCCGGATGCTCCTGGAAGTTTGGTTCACGGCGACCTGTGGTCGGGCAATGTACTGACCACGCCCCGCGGGCCAGCGCTGATCGACCCGGCGATTTATCGCCACTACCCCGAGACCGACCTGGCCATGCTGACGCTGTTCGGCTCCCCCGGTGACGCATTTTTCGAGGCCTACTGGAACGGCAACGCCCCGGCCGACTGGCCGAGGCGTGAAGCGCTGTTTCAACTCTACCCACTGCTTAACCATCTGCTGCTGTTTGGTGCCAGTTACCGCAGTGGGGTCGAGCGCAGCGTAACGCTGCTGGAACGCGATTAAGCGTGCGTTATTAACGTTACCAGGACTTATAAGGCAGGAATTTTCCGTTCAGGGTCAGCAGTACTCGGTCGCCTTTCGGGTCTTCGATTTTGTCCATTTCCATGGTGAAGTCGATGGCGCTCATGATGCCGTCGCCGAACTTCTCTTGCACCACGTCTTTCAGCGTTTCTCCGTACACGCCGACCACTTCGTAGAGGCGATAGATGAACGGGTCTTGGGGGATGGCTTCATCCCACGCTTTTGTGGGGAAGGCCGTGAGCGCGGTGGCGACGTCGCCATCCACTTCGAGTACGTCGCAGAGTTTATGGGCGATATCGGCGCTGGCGCTGTTCATACCGTAGCAGGCAGAGGCGACCCACACCGGCGACATGCCGACGGCGCTGGCAATGTCATCCCAACTCATTTTTTTACGGGCTTTGGCAGCCAGCAGGGTATGGCGCATTTCGAGCTGATCCATGACGGACCTCCTTGGGAGTGAACTTCACTAGGTTTTCTTGTGGTTCGGTGGCAGGGGATGCCGGGGTTGAATCTGTAGTGGTTTCTGCAGCCGCTAGCTGTACCGGGTTCACCGGCGTCGGGTAGCGCAGGCCTTGGCCGTCGAACTCCTGGGTGCGCAGCTCGCTGGAGCGGTTCACCAGGAAATCGACCAGGTAGTTACGAATCGTGTAGAAGTGCGGATGCTTGACGATCTCCGCCCGCTGGCGGGGCCTTGGCAGGTCAATTTCCACCGCTTCGGCGATGCGTGCTTGGGGGCCGTTGGTCATTAAGAAGATGCGGTCGGCCAGTAAGATCGCTTCGTCCACATCGTGAGTGATCATGAACACGGTTTGCTGATCCTGGCTCCAGATTTTGATCAGCTCGTCTTGAATGACGCCCCGTGTCAGCGCATCCAGCGCGCCGAGCAGCAGCTGCGCGATGCGTTGGAGGAGGTGGAGTCGCTCAAACGCCGGTTGGAACTTGAGAACCAGTACCGGGGGATAACCGCACTCGCGAAGTGGATGTACGGGTGATTGCGGCGACCAACCGTGAGTTAAAGGAGATGATTGATGCCGGGCAGTTTCGCGAAGATCTCTACTTCCGTTTGAACGTCTTTCCCATCGACTCCGTCCCGTTGCGCAAGCGCATTGAGGATGTGCCGCTGCTGGCGCGCCACTTTTTGCACCGTGCCTGCCTGAAGTTCAATAAGCCGGGCGTACGAATACCACCTGCCCAGTTAGAAGTTCTGACCCGTTACCCGTGGCCGGGCAATATCCGTGAGCTTGAGAACGTGATTGAGCGGCAGGTAATTGTCACCCAAGATCAGCGTCTCTGCTTTGATGATCTTTTGTTGACAGAACCCTTGCAGCGTAACACTTCCTTAAACCTGGAAGCGCACGATAGCGCCACAGTGCCCAGCTACCCGATGACCGAGCAAGCGTTCTGCCAGCGCCAGCGAAGCAATGCCCTAAAGGCACTAGAGGCAGCGAATGGCAAGGTGTCTGGCGCGGGAGGTGCTGCCGAGCTATTGGGAATTAAACCCACCACGCTGGCGTCCAGGCTACACAAGTGGGGCATTGATCCACGGCAATGTCGTAAGCGTCGTAGCAAAAAAGTCCCAACCAACGATACCTTGAACTAAGGTAAGGAAGGTTAAGCTTGACATCAGTGTTGTACACACAAATTCGACAAGTTCAAGTCTAGCATACATACATGAATGTAACTATAATGTCACTCTTTCATAATGGCGCTCTGCCGCGCCGTCTTACGTTGACACCTAGAGGCAATCCCATGCGACTAGCACACTGGGCAGTCAATGCCCCCTTTCGCCCCCTGTTGTTAGCAGTGCTCACGTCTTCTTTTATCCTGCCAGCTCAAGCGGCGGATCTTGTGACCATCACCCGTGATGCGCTGAATAACAACGCGGCCTTGGCATCAGCCCGGTCTGAGTTTTCCAGCGTAGAGGCGGCGCGAGACGTAGCACGTGGCGGACTGTTGCCGCAGGTGAATGCCTCCGGTAGCGCCACGCATAACGAGCAGTTTGAGAGCCAGGGGTCTGCCCGTAATACAGGCACGGGTACTGGCGCAGGTGCCAACGCGGGCGTCGGTGGTGGTGATGACAGCTACAACACCGTTTCATTAACGCTGGAAGCCACGCAAGCGCTGTTCAATGCCGTGACGCGCCAGGAAGTAACTCAGGCAGAGCGCCAGATTGATCAACAGGTTTATTTGCTGGCTGCCACCGAACAGCAGCTGCTGATTGATGTGGCCAGCGCCTACTTCGATATCTTGCGTGCCTATGAAGTGTTGGAAGCACGGCTAGCCCAAGAGCGTGCCATTGGCCGCCAGCTGGAGCAGGCCCGTGAGCAGTTTGAAGTCGGTTTGATTGCGATTACCGAGGTGGAAGAAGCGCGGGCGAGCTTCGACCAATCCCGCGCGGATCGCATTGCCGCCGAGAGCAACCTGCAAGTGTCGTTTGAAGTGCTGGAGCAGCTTACCGGCCAACGCTATGCCAGCATTGAGGCACTCGGTGACAGCATGCCCATCGCGGTGCCGTCTCCCACCGATCGTAACTACTGGGTTGAGCAAGCCATTGAGCGTAACCCACAGGTGCTCGCCCAGCAGGCAGGTATTGAAGTGTCCCGCGTAGGTGTGGAGCTTGCGCGCGCTGGCCGCCTGCCCACCGTGCAGGCGTTTGCCAACTATCAATATGCCGATAGCGACAGCGACGTGGTCAGCGGTTACGACACCTCCGCTCAGGTCGGTGTGTCTGCAAACGTGCCGATCTATACCGGCGGCAGCACCAGTGCCAGCATTCGCCAGGGCACTTTCCAACTAGAGAGCAGCCAGTACGATTTTGAGTCTCAGCGCCGCACCACCATCCAGCAGGTACGTTCGCTCTATACCCAGGTCAGCAACAACGTTGAAACGGTAGAGGCGCGCCAACAGGCCATCGTTTCCAACCGTAGTGCCCTGGAAGCGACCCGCGCTGGTTATGAGGTGGGCACGCGTAACATCGTGGACGTACTGAACGCTGAGCAAAACCTCTACAACGCCATCGCTAACTACGCTGAAGCGCGTTACGACTATGTCGTGAATCTTTTGTCGCTGCGCCAGCAGGCGGGGCTGCTCGACGTTGAAGCGATTGAAGAAGTGAACGCATGGCTGACCGGCGATGACGTCAACTTCACCCTACCGGAAAGCAACGAGCCCGACGCGTACCAGCGCGCAATGGACATTGGTGCACCGCCTACCCCGGGCGCCTAATCTCCGTTGTGCATGCCCCCGTGGCGATCGGTCAATGTTTAGAAAAATGAATAGGAAATCGACGCATGAAAAGAGTGATTCACTCAGGTAGAGCGAGTCTAGTGACGCTGATCGCCGCGTTAGCGCTCACGGCATGTGGTCAGGAGCAGCCACAGGAGCAGCAAAGCCAGCAGCAGGAGACACCGCCCCACCCGGTGGAAGTCACTGAGATAGCGCGTCAAGATATACCGCTGGATAAATCCTACCCCTCGCTGCTGCGTAGCGACAGCGAAGTGACGCTGGTCGCGCGGGTGAACGGCTTTCTAGAGGAGCGTCACTTCGAGCCAGGCCAAATGGTGGAGCAGGGCGACCAGCTTTATACCATTGAGCCAGACCTCTATCAGGCGACCGTTAACCAGCGTGAAGCAGACCTGCAAAGTGCTCGTGCTGAGCTTGCCCGTGCCCAGCGCGATGCCCAACGCTTTGAGCAGCTGCTGAGCCAGAATTCGGTCAGTCGCCAACAGTACGACCAAGCGCTTGCCGACCAGCGCGTGGCTCAAGCCAATGTTGCCCAGGCGGAAGCGGCGCTGACCAGCGCTAATCTGGATTTAGGTTACTCCAACGTGACCGCGCCGGTATCGGGCATGATTAGCTTAAGCCAGATTAACGTTGGCAACTTGGTCAATTCCGGCACCGAGCTGGCCACAATTACGCCGTTGGATCCGCTGGAAGTGCGCTTCCAACTGCCCCAGCGCGATGCTTTTGAGCTGCGCCGCCAGCTTGGCAATGAAGGCGATGCTTCCCAGATTACCGCCCGCTTGCGGGTGCCTGGCGTAGACGGTAGCGAAGGTAGCGAGCTTGAAGGCCGCCTGGACTTCCTTGGCTCGCGCGTGGATACCGGCACCAGCACCGTTCAAGCGTCTGCTACGTTTGCCAATCCCGATGGTGAAGTGCTGCCGGGGCAGTTTGTTCGCGTTCGTATTGAAGGGCTGAAGCGTTTTGATGTGCTAGCCGTTCCAGAAATTGCTGTCACCCAAGGCCTTATGGGGCCGCAGGTGTATGTGCTGGATGATGAGAACAAGGCCCGCGAGCGCACTGTTCAGCTGGGTGAAGTCGCAGGCCCGTGGCAAATCATCCGTGGTGGCTTGGAGCCAGGAGACCGCGTTGTGGTGGGCGACCCCGCTGGCCTAGAGGCGGGCGTGCTGATTGATCCCCAACCGTTTGAAGGTAACGCCTCTGACGTGGTGGAAGAGGCTGAGCAGGAGCAAGCCCAGGAAGAAGCGCAGGCGGCAGAAGCGATGCAAGAAGCCGGTGGCGCACAACCCGCTGAAGGGGAAGAGGGCGCGCAATAATGAATTTCTCTAACTTCTTTATCGGCCGTCCGATTTTTGCCACGGTACTGGCAATTATTGTCACGCTGGTCGGTGTGATGGCCATGCGGGTGCTGCCGATTGAGCAGTACCCCAGCGTGGTGCCGCCGACGGTGTCGGTGCAAGCCCAGTTCCCCGGGGCGGATGCTGAAACCGTGGCACAAACGGTGGCCGCACCGCTAGCGGAGGCGATTAACGGCGTTGAGGACATGCTCTACATGACCTCCAACAGCGCCGATAATGGCACCATGAGCTTGAGTGTGGCGTTTAATATCGGCACCGATGGCGATATCAATACGATTAACGTCAATAACCGTGTTCAGGGGGCGCTTTCACAGCTGCCGGAGGCAGTGCAGTCTCAGGGTGTTACTGTCGAGCTGCGTTCAGACTCCATCCTGATGCTCGTTGCCTTGACCTCGCCCAGCGGGGATTACAGCAAGGTTTACATGCAGAACTACGCCACGCTCAACATTCTGGATGAGCTGCGCCAGGTGCCGGGGGTGGGTAACGCCGAGGTATTGGGTGGCGGCGAGTTTGCCATGCGGATATGGATGGACCCCGACAAGCTGGCTCAATACGATTTGACGCCTAGCGAAGTGGCCAGCGCTATTCGAACTCAGAACACCGAGATTCCCGCCGGTAACCTAGCGGCTACACCGCAAAGCGAACCGCGCGCCTATACCTATACGATTACCGCAGGCGGACGACTGTCGAGCACCGACGATTTCCGTGAAATTTTTCTACGTACCAACCCAGATGGCTCGTCGCTGCGCTTAGAAGATGTGGCACGTATTGAGCTGGGAGCTTCCTTTTACGGGGTTGATGCCCGGCTAAACGGCGCCACTATGACGCCGATTATCATTAACCAGCAGCCCGGTGCGAACGCGCTGGAAACTGCTGATGCGGTGCGGGCCACGATGGAAGAGCTGGCGGGGCGTTTTCCGCCAGGGCTTGAGTACGTAACCCCTTACGACACCACGCTGTTTATCGATGCGTCGGTGGAAACGGTCATCAAGACGTTTATTGAAGCGTTTCTGATCGTTATCGTCATTCTGTTTATCTTCCTGCAAAACTGGCGCTTTACCGTCATCGCGATGTCGGTGGTGCCGGTGTCGGTGATTGGTACCTTTGCGGGCTTCTATCTGTTCGATTTCTCGATCAACCTGCTGACGCTATTTGCCCTGGTGCTGTCGATAGGCATCGTGGTGGATGACGCGATACTGGTGGTGGAAAACGTTGAGCGGGTACTTAGCGAAGAGGACGATATTAGCGTTCGGGATGCGACTGTTCGCGCTATGAAAGAGGTCGGTGGGCCGGTTATTGCTACCTCGCTGATTATGGCGGCGGTCTTTGTGCCGGTAGCCTTCCTGGGTGGCTTTACTGGGCAAATCTATCAGCAGTTCGCGATCACCGTGGCCATTTCGGTGGCGCTGTCGGCGCTGATGGCGTTGACCTTTACCCCGGCGCTATCGGCGATCTTTATCAAACACAATTTGCACCAGACCAAGCAGTCGGCGTTCAAGCGTGCCATCAGCACGCCGTTGCGCCTGTTTGACCGCTTCTTTGCTGGTTTCACTGCGGTTTATATGTGGTTTGTGAAGAAGCTGGTGCGCTTCTGGGTGTTGGCGCTGGCGTTAACCGTAGCCGTCGGTGCGGGTTCTTATTGGCTCTACGCGAATACACCCTCAACGCTGGTGCCGGAAACCGACCAGGGGATCGTACTCGTTAGCGTCTCCTTGCCAGATGCCGCCTCGCTGAGTCGTACGCAGGCTTATATGGCTGAGTTAAGCGAGCAGGTAGCGGCCATTCCTGGGGTTGAATACTCCTCTGCGGTGGCGGGGTACGACATCCTGTCCAGCGCGGTCAATACGGCTCGCGGCATTATGTTTATCAATATGAAAACGTGGGCAGAGCGAGAGTTAACCGCCAATGAGCTGGTGGGACGTATCATGCAGTTGGGCGCCAGTATCGATGGCGGTTCAGCGATGGCCTTTAACGTACCGCCGATCATGGGGCTATCCACCACGGGTGGTTTCACCGGTTACCTGCAGTCGTTCGATGGTGCCTCCACCCGTGAGCTGTATGAAGCCTCGCTGAAAATCATGCAGGCCGCGAATCAGCACCCTGTGCTTAACCGAGTGTTCAGTACGTTTAACGTGAACGTGCCCTCTTACCGGGCGGAAATCGACCAGCAAAAAGCGCTCAGCTACGGCGTAGCGCTGGAGAATATCAACTCTGCGTTGGCGAATACGTTCGGTAATGGGTTCGTGAACTACTTCAGTTACCAAAACCGTAACTTCCAGGTGTACTTACAGAACGAAGATGAGTTCCGTAAAACGCCGGAAGACGTCAACAACGTCTATGTGCGTGGTGGCAACGGTGAGCGTATCCCGCTCTCTGAGTTCGTGACGCTTGAGCGCCAAACGGGGCCTGCGGTGGTGTCACGGTTTGGGGTCTACGCGGGGGCCCAGTTCCAGGGTAACCCGGCAGCGGGCTACAGCTCGGCCCAAGCCATCGAGGCCATGGAAGAAGTGGTTCAAGAGACGCTGGGTGATAACTGGGGCATGGGCTGGACCGGTACGGCGTATCAGGAATCTAACCTGGGTAATACCGCAACACTTGCGATTGTGTTCGGTATTCTGATGGTGTTCTTGATTCTAGCGGCGCAGTACGAGAGCTGGTCGCTGCCGCTGGCGGTACTTACCGCAACGCCCTTTGCTTTCCTTGGCGGTATCGGTGGCATTGTGTTGCGCGGTTTGGATACCAGTGTCTACGTTCAGATCGGCATGCTGGTGGTCGTCGGTTTGGCGGCGAAGAATGCCATCCTGATCGTCGAGTTTGCCGAGCTGCAGCGTAAAGAGCTGGGTAAATCGATTCGCGAAGCGGCGATTACCGCCGCAGAGCTGCGCTTCCGGCCAATCGTCATGACCTCGCTGGCGTTTATCTTCGGCACCTTGCCGTTGGCCCTGGCGACCGGCGCAAGTGACGTGAGTAGCCACCATATCGGTACCACAGTGGCGATGGGTATGGCGTCAGTGGCGATTCTGGGCAGCCTGTTTATTCCCAGCTTCTACGCCATGATTGCCTCGGTATCGGATTGGCTCTACCGCAAGCGCCATCCGAATCAGGATCGCCAAGAGCAAGCGGAGCTTGGCCACGATAATGCTTAAGCGTTCTTGCTAGGCCTACGAAGGGCGCCCTTTAACAGGGCGCCCGTTTTTTTGTGTGGGGGCCTGACACGAGTCAAACGAAGGACTTCATAAGCCGATAAGATGAGCTACGCTAGTAGAGACCACCGTTTTCAGCTTGTGCTAATAAACGCTAATAAATAAAGCTTAGGTCAGGCGAAAACAACACTGGGCAACATGCCTGGAGGAGAACACGCCATGCAAACTCTCATATCGGCTGCTCTGCAGTTTCCTACCATCGTATTTACCTTCCTGTTGGCGCTGATCGCGCTCTATTGGCTGCTGGTGCTCATTCGGCTAGCCCCCTTGGAGCTGTTTGAGCGTGACAGCTTGCGCGATGACCATATGGCTAGCACGTTGGTATCGCTTGGGTTTGCCGGGGTTCCCGCCACGCTGGCGCTGAGCTTTTTGGTGCTCTTTGCCGGTGCGCTGTCGCTTGCTATCGAGCTTCTCGCGCTGCGTTGGATGGCGCTGGGGCTGCTCAGGGTACCGGTGGGGGTGTTAGTGGTGTGGGCAGCGTTTGCTATTGCATCGCCCATTGCTGCTGCGGTATGCCATAGCATTCAGCGTGCATTGCACCGCTATCAGCCCTTTAAACGCCGCTGCTTGTTAGGGGCAACGGTGATCGTTGCTGAACGGCAAAACGATGAATACGCCACCGCTACACTGCTGAATGAGCCTAATAGCTCCGTGAGGCTGCACTGCAAAGCGGGAGATTGCCCCGAACAGGGAGAGCGTCGTGTACTGGTTAAGTACATAGCCGACGAGGGGGCTTACCGCAGCGTGGTGGAACAGCACTATATGGATACTCGGGTTCGCTTAAATAAACTGCGTCTGCAGCATAAGCAACATCCTAATGGTTACCCAACCTAACTCAGCATGTTTTAACCAAACCAACGCCGCCACTGCTTCGCAAACCAGTGCAAGATAGAGGGCGAAGCAGTGGCGGTTGTTTCTGGTGCGCGGTAATGACTAAGTGGAACGTCGAGAAAGTGGCGAATCGGCGCTACCTGTACGGCTGTATTTAGCATGGGGGCGTGGCCACAACCATCTACAGTGAACGTTTTTAGTGATGGTTGAGCCTCGCTCATTCTAGGTAATGTTTCTGCATCCAGCAGGGTAGAGGTTTCGCCACGAATCACCATGACAGGGCAGCGGAGTTTGGCCCAATCGGCCCATATATCGCGAGGCGTATCGTGAATAAACTGCTCGCCAATGCGCGGGTCGAAGTGGTAGGTCCAGCTTCCGTCGGGTAGGCGGCGTGCGCTGCTCAGCGCTAGCTCCCGCCACTCCTCTTCTCTAGAAATGCCAAAACTGGCGTAGTGCTTGGTAAGCTCAGCTTTTAAGTCGGCAAAGTTGTTGAAGCGATGGGTAACGCCAAAGTAGCTAGAGAGCGCAATAAGGCCCTCTTTGTTTAGCTCTGGCCCGACATCGTTAAGAATTAACCGCGAGATGCGCGAGCGATGCTGATCATCTGCCGCGATGAGCAACCCCAGTAAGCCACCCATAGAGGTGCCCAGCCAATCCACGTGTTCGAGCTGGTAATGATCCAGCAGCGCAATGGCGATGGTGATGTAATGGCTGTAGAGATAGTCGTGGGCGGGGAAAAGCGACCAGCTGGAAAGCCCACGCCCCGGCGTATCGGGTGCGATTACCCGCCATTCACTGCCCAGCTCCTGGGCTAGGGCAGCAAAATCACCGCCGTGTCGGGCCAGCCCGTGCCAAGCAATCAGAGTCCGTTTAGCATCAGGGTTCCAAATGCGGACAGCGATATCAAGCTCACGCACACGGACAAACTCAAGTACATCCATTTAAGACTCCTATACAGGGACTTGCTCAGTATAGAAGTATTGCTGCAGTGCAGCGAGAAGGCTAGCGTTGCAGCATCTTAATTAAGGCATCAATGAGCTCAGCGCCTCGGGCTCGCAAGGAGAAGGCGTCGGGGTTACGTAGCCAGTCGTGGAAAAGGCCACCTAACGTGGACTGCATCAACCGTGTGGCAACTTCTGGGGTGATATCGTCGCGTAACAAGTGCTGCTGTTGGGCTAATTGAAAGACGAGAAGCATTTCGTCAAAGCACTCTTCGGAAATCTCGTCCTGCATCTCGATCGGGTTGATATCGCTAAAAAATTCACAGCGATGCAGCAAAATAGATAAGATGCGCTGGTGGGAAGGCTGTTCTAAACGGTTTAACCCCGCATGGCAGGCAAGCCGAATAGCTTCCAGCGGTGAGATAGTTGGGTCAGTATTATTGACCTCTTCCATCAGCGACTGGAACGGCATGCGTACCCGTTCCACCAGCGCCATGAAAAGGTCACCCTTATTTTTAAAGTGCCAATAAACGGCACCCCGGGTTAGGCCGGCATGGCGGGCGATTTGCTCAAGCGACGTGCGGGCTACGCCTTTTTCGAAAAACACCTCTTCAGCAGCATCCAACAGCGCTTCGCGAGTTGCAGCAGCCTCCGCTTTGGTTTTTCTTACCATGAAACCGTAACCTCGATATCGACACGTGATCGCTATATTTTATCTGAAGTATCGCCTCTTTTACATTCAAAACTGTATGGATAAGCTGTTTAAGTTGATAATGTAGGTTAGGAAGCTCGTCATTTAGTCTTAAAAAGCGTATAAGACGTATTTGAAAACGCTGTTTTAAAACGCTTTGGTCACCATGTGATGTGACCGGGGCAGCACTGCTTCAACGCACGTTTAAGGAATTGCAATGGCGCGAGCACCTTTCACTCTAGCTGGGCATACCGTCATGCCTGGGCAACGTTTACAGATCGACGTGCCGGTGGCGCGCTTGTATACCCATACGCCGCTACATATTCCGGTAGAAGTGGTGCATGGGCGTAAAGACGGCCCGGTGATGTTGGTATGCGGGGGGATTCACGGTGACGAGATTAACGGGGTCGAAATTGTCCGCCGTTTGCTGCGCTCTAAAGCGATTAACAGCCTGCGCGGTACGCTGATAGCGGTGCCCGTGGTGAACGTATTCGGCTTTCTGCAGCAAACACGCTACCTGCCTGATCGGCGAGATCTAAACCGTTGTTTTCCCGGCAGTGAAAAAGGCTCTTTGGGCGGCCGTATCGCTGCGCTGTTCCGCGAAGAGATTGTCGATCACGCCACGCATATTATCGACCTTCACACCGGCGCCATCCACCGCACCAATTTGCCGCAGATTCGCGCGCAGCTAAGCGCGGGTAGTGAAACTGAGCGCATGGCCGATGCTTTCGGTGCCCCGGTGGTGTTAAACGCTGAGCTACGTGAAGGCAGCCTGCGTCACTATGCTCAGAATCGTGGTATTCCGGTACTTACTTATGAAGCGGGCGAAGCGCTGCGCTTTGATGAGTGGGCGATTGCCCCCGGTGTAAAGGGTATTCTACGCGTGATGCGGCGCCTGGGGATGTTAGCAGGCGAACAGCGCCGCCGTGCGCCCGCACCGGCTGAGCTTGCTAATGGCTCTAGCTGGGCGCGAGCACCCATCGACGGCATTTTACGCCCCAAGGTGCGCTTGGGCGCGCGAGTGGCGAAAGGCGAGATACTTGGTAAAGTCGCTGACCCATTTGGTAATGACGAAGGCGAAGTGCTCGCCATGGCGGACGGTATTGTGATTGGCATGAGCCGTTTACCGCTGGCTAATGAAGGTGAAGCGCTTTATCACATTGCCCGTTTTGACGAAATTGAAGAAGCTGAAACGGCCATTGAGAGCTTCCAATCTAGCCTGACCCCGCCACCGGATGCGATGTACTAACATCCAACGCAGCTAATAAACAAAAGCTATTGCTCTAATAGCCAAGTATCTGGTGCCATGGATGGCGCAATACCTCCTTGTTGACTATACCTGTGTGGGGGCCGCTTTAGCTTACATTAAATAGTGTTGCAAAAGCGGTCATTTCCAGTGGTGCAGACCGTGCCATGTCGAGTGTGACAAGGAGGAAGAGCAATGAGCAGTGGTAGCCAGCATCCCACCACTAATGAGTCAGGTATTCCGGTTGCGAGCGACGAGCACGCGCTCTCGGTAGGCGCCGATGGCCCGATAGTGATGCACGATCACTATCTGATGGAGCAAATGGCAGCGTTTAACCGTGAAATGATTCCTAACCGCCAACCCCATGCTAAGGGCAGTGGAGCATTTGGCCACTTCGAAGTCACCCAGGATATCAGCCAATACACCAAGGCTAAATTTCTGCAGCCTGGCATGAAAACCGATGTGCTGATTCGCTTTTCGACCGTAGCGGGGGAGAGCGGTAGCCCGGACACATGGCGCGACCCGCGCGGTTTCTCGATTAAGTTTTATACCGAGGAAGGCAACTTTGACATGGTGGGTAACAACACCCCCGTGTTTTTCGTGCGCGACCCGATGAAGTTCCAGCACTTCATCCACTCCCAAAAGCGCCGTGCGGATAACGGCCTGCGCGATCATGATATGCAGTGGGATTTCTGGACGCTGTCGCCAGAATCTGCCCACCAAGTCGCGTGGCTAATGGGCGACCGCGGTGTACCGGCCACATGGCGACATATGAACGGCTACTCCAGCCATACCTATATGTGGGTAAACGCAGAAGGCGAGCGGTTTTGGGTGAAGTATCACTTTAAAACCGATCAAGGCATTAAGTGCATGACCCAGGAACAGGCTGACCAGATGGCCGGCAGCGATGCGGATTACCACCGCCGCGACCTGTTTGAGGCGATCAAGCGCGGGGATTACCCCACCTGGACGCTGCAGATGCAGATCATGCCGTTTGAAGACGCCAAAACCTACCGAGTAAACCCCTTCGATCTGACCAAGGTGTGGTCTCATAAAGACTACCCGTTGATTGAGGTCGGTAAGCTGACCCTGGATCGTAACCCCACGGATTTCCACAGCGAGATTGAGCAGGCCGCGTTCGAGCCCAACAACATGGTGCCGGGCACCGGGCTTTCTCCAGATAAAATGCTCTTGGCTCGTTCTATTTCCTACGCCGATGCCCACCGTGCGCGGTTAGGGGTGAACTACAAGCATATTCCGGTTAATACGCCCAAGAGCCCCGTGCATAGCTATACCCAGGGCGGCGCGATGCGCATTCGTCACTCCACCGACCCGGTGTACACGCCCAATAGCAAAGGCGGCCCCAAGGCAGACGGGCAGCGCTACCCGGAAGATGCGGTGTGGTCGACAGATGGGCAATTCGTGCGCGCCGCGTATACGCTGCGCAAAGATGATGACGACTGGAGCCAAGCGCACGCACTAGTGCGTGAGGTGATGGACGATGACCAACGCGACCGTTTGGTTTCCAACGTGGTGGGGCACCTCTCTGATGGCGTGACCGAGCCGGTCTTGGAGCGCGCCTTTGAGTACTGGCGCAATATCGATCAAGAAGTAGGCGAGCGTATTGAGCAAGGCATTCGCGCGCAGTAGCCTCCCAAAAGAAAACGCCCAACGATAAAATCGCTGGGCGTTCGTTAAACCGCCAGCCTGTTGGCCGTTAGGTCACGGGCTGGCGGTTTGTTTGCTCGTCGAGAGGCTCCGCTTCGAACTCAGGCTCACGAACCAAGCCGAGCGCGTCATCAAACAAGCGTAAACCTGCACCCTCTTTATGTGCGTGCTCTGAGAGATGACGACGGAACCGACGCCCGCCAGGGCAGCCCTGAAAAAGCCCCAGCAAGTGGCGAGTAATATGGTTGAGCTTGGCACCTTCATCCAACCGCTGCTGAATGTACGGGCGAAACGCCAAGGCCGCTTCCAAGCGCGTACGGGCCGGGCCCGGCTCGCCAAAGAGCTGCTCATCCACGCCTGCCAATAACCACGGATTTTGGTACGCCTCACGACCCACCATCACGCTATCCACCTGCTCAAGTTGCGCTTGGCACTCCGCCAGGGTTTTAATCCCGCCGTTGATACCAATATGCAGCTCAGGATGGCTCTGCTTTAGCCGGTGCACGCGGGGATAATTGAGCGGCGGAATATCGCGATTCTCTTTCGGCGACAGCCCCTGCAGCCACGCCTTGCGGGCGTGCACGGTAAACACTTCACAGCCTGCTGAGGCCACAATATCAATAAACCGCGCTAAATCCGCGTCTTCATCCTGGTCATCAATACCAATACGACACTTCACCGTGACCGGAATCGACACCGCCGCCTGCATGGCCTTCACCGCCGCCGCCACTTTTTCGGGGTGACCCATGAGGCACGCGCCAATCATATTATTCTGCACCCGGTCGCTAGGGCAGCCAACGTTCAGATTGACCTCATCATAGCCCCACGCCTGCGCAATGGCCGCGCACTCCGCCAGCTCACCCGCATCGCTGCCCCCCAACTGCAAAGCAATCGGATGCTCCACCTCGCTATAGCCCAAAAAGCGCTCGCGGGGAGAACCATGCAGCACCGCACCGGTAGTCACCATCTCGGTGTACAGCAGCGCCCGCTTGGTTAGCGTGCGCGCGAAGGCTCGGTAGTCTCGGGTAGTCCAGTCCATCATGGGGGCAACAGAAAATCGGCGGGCCGCTTCTGCTGGGTTTTGTTTCGTCATATTAATCACTTGCATACTTGGTATGCGATGTAAGTACACACATCTATTGCCCTCTGATCGTGGCTATTCGCTAAATGAACAGCAGCACCATGACCTACCATGGTGGCTATCAGAAGTGGTGGGCGCGTTGGCGGGCAATTGTACGCAAGAAAGGGTAGGCAGCACAAAATAAGTCGCTGCGCCTTGATGCACGGGTGGGGCGCCTCAAAAATTCCTTCCGACATCGCAGGTGTTCATCATCCTTGCTAAGTTCTGGTTATTTTTGCAGTACTAGGCTTTAAGCGCGATTCAGCGCATCGCTCATAATGGAGCCAACAGCGGAACGCGGATGCGAGTGAACTCCTGTGGGCCTGCCGTGGTGGGGATGAAGCACCTACCGGTAGCAGAGATGGACCGGCGGAAGTTTCCGCCTAGCTGTTTTTCGGGATCAGCGACGAGGTGCCCCAGGTGGGCCGTGGATGGAAGGCGACGTGCTGGTGGTAGACGAAGCCCAATTGTATGGCCGCGCCAATCTGGTAGTGTCGGAGGTAGAGGGCGAGTTCCGATTATTCAAAACCCACCGCGTCGGCAGCCGCTGCCGCTTGATGCCACCCTCAGGCAGGGAAGGGTGCTTCATCACCGCTAGACAGTTTCGCGGGGTGGTGGTCAGGCAAGCGCGGTGTTGGGCGGTGTAAGCCATTTCTTACAAAAGTATGGCGAAAGGCTTACATCATCGGTTAAGTTTATTTGTCATAGTGACCTTGTCGCCCAATAGCACGCGTTGCGCAAGCGCATCGCCAGAATATTGCGGCAGCAAAACCCTCAACCATGTGGAGTGGCTGGGGGTTTGTATTGGATCATGGCCTGAGCGGTACGGCTGGTTGCTCCAGTGCTGGTATGCAAGGGGGAGTTAGTGCACCAGGCATACTGTGAATGGGGTGGCCGTTCTAATTGGCCGTTATAGCCAGCGGCGGAAGATTTTTAATATCAGAATAAAAGGGACTCAACATGATGGGACAACCGTTAGACGGAGTACTGAATCAGGCGCAACGTAACACGCTAGAAATCGTAGATTTCATTTTTCATATCATTGACCCCGAGGCTCCTGGGAAGGTAATAAAGCTCGACGAGGTTCAGCTGCAAGATAAACAGAAAACTTTCTTTCTTGATAGGCTGCGGGACATCGCCGAAGGCACACAATATGTTTTTAATCCCGAAGCAGTGAATCTGCAGGATCAAAGTCAACAGCTCATTGATGATCGTGATGGATTCATTGAGCTTTCATACCTAATGACTCAAGAGTTTGCACGCCTCCACCGTGGTCAAATGTCGGCGGGTGTTTTCATTGTCTCAGTGGTTAAGTACCTAGCCGATGCACATGATTGGCAACAATTAGCGTTCCTAGTAAAGATGGATCAACAGGAATCATTTGCTTACAGCTATGAAGAGATAGACGGTCGGAGAGTAGCTGTTGTCAACGAAATTCCCAATGCTCTCAACGAGAATAAACATGCGATTCAAAAGAGTGCGTTAATCGATCCTGCAAACCAGTTTGCTTGGGATGTATTGGCCTTTGATCGTGTCAAAAAGCCAGTATTGAGTGATTACTTCCAGTCTTTCCTAGGCGTAATTGAACGTCAGCAGGATGCAGCATTAACCCGGATGGCTTATTCAGCGGTTCGGAAGTGGGCTAAAGATGTGCCCCGGGATCAACTTCCTCCAGGAGAAGATGTAAACACTTACAGAGAAAGAGCGCTTAATTACCTAAACGACCATGATACTTTTGAGACGGATGCATTTCTTGATTCAGTAGTAAAAGATGAAAATGCTGAGCGAAAAGCAAAGCATATGGGGGCACTACGAGATGCCTTAGCTGAAAATGGCGTGGCTGGCCAAAGCTTTCGGCCTCGTCCCGATTCCCTGCCTAAAAAGCAGCGCAAGCAGGTCTATGAGACCTCAGAAGGTGTTACGATAATATATGAAGGCAGTCGTGAGGAAGCAGGCATGCACATTGAAGATATAGATGGTGGCGGCAAGCGTATCACTATCGAAACCCACCAGCTAACGCCTAAAGGTTAGAGCCGCAATGTATCCTGTTTTGGATCTGCTCCAGGCCATTGATGATCTTCGCCCTCATGCATCGCAAGAAATTGATGAGGGCTTACGCTTGATTATGGAAGGTGATGAGCTTAGCGCATCTGTGCGAGAAAGGCTGTTGAGCGTATTTAACCACATTGAGCGATTAGGCATTGAATCGCCAATGCTGAAAATCGTTGATACTGGCGACACTATTGATGCAGAAGATCTATCTACAAGCGATTTTGATGGTGAACCTTGGCGTTTAATCTTAGGTAAAACGCCCATAGCAGGTCGCCTCCGAGCAAGAGGCGATGAGACAACATTACTGTTCTTTAGTGTTAATGGTTTCCAGCAGTGGCTTATTAACTGGGACCCTTGCTTGTACCCTACAGGCAATATCCCTGACTTTGCGAAGCCCGTGACAATAAGAGTTCAAGGGCTTTCGCAAAGTGTTGGAGGACCACTTCTCTGGGTTATGCCTCCAGGAGCGCCATGCCCTAGCGTTGAAACAATTAGCCTGCCCGAATCTAAAGACGTTCATGGATTAATTCATACTAACGCTACCCGTGGACTACGGGTTTGCCCTATGGGATACCTGAATCCGTGAAGCCGGCGCCGACACTTTCCCTATCACCGCCAGCGAGCACTTTTTGATCATTCGCCCCGTGCAAGTTGGCTTTCGCAAGCCCG
>NZ_JAMZBE010000075.1:0-18125 GCF_024158645.1 Halomonas sp. 707B3 | reverse complement strand
CGATATTGGGAGCCGCTAAACCAATGAAGCCGATAATACCCACCACACTCACCACGCTACCGGTGATAAAGACCGCCAGTCCTAACCCGGCAAAGCGCAAATGCTTCAGCGAAATCCCCAGGCTTTTGGCGCTGGCGTCGTCTAACTCTAAAACGGCCAAAGGACGCAGCAGCAGCCACGCCGCCAAGCCGCAAATGGCCAGCCTGGGAGCCAGCGACGCTACGCCATCCCAACCATTTTGTGCCAGGGAGCCAGCACCCCAAATCAGCAGCCCCGCCAGGGTTTCATGGTTGAACAGCAGCAGGGCTGTAGAGAGCGCGCCCAAATAAAGATTGACCACCAACCCCGCCAGCACCACCGCAATGGGCGCTAATCCGCGCCGCCAAGAGAGCGCAAATACCAACCCCACGGCGGCAGCACCACCCAGCAGCGCAATCCACTCACCGCCAATCGCAAGAACGCCAGGGGCCAACAGTGTGGCCGCCATCAGTGCCAAGTTAGCGCCCGAGGCAACACCCAAGGTGGTGGGCGATGCCAGCGGGTTGCGAAGCACCTGCTGCATTAGCACGCCAGCCAGTGCTAGACCACCACCGGCTAATAGCGCAATGGTAAAACGCGGCCACCAAGCGAAGTGCAGCAGCAGCTCATCGACGTTATCGAGCGCGGGAAACAGTAGTGCCTGAACACTCTGCGCGATACCGCCCTGCTGCTGAAGGCTCAGCCCCAGCAGCACCATCAACGGCAAACTCAGCAGTAAGCAGATATGAGCGGGAGAACGGCGGCCCATCAGATGCATGACAATATCCCGTCAACGAGGACAGCGGAGGCACGGGCAGGCATTGTCATTGGCGTGACCTTGGCAATCGAGGAAACAGAAAATAAATCAAAGGGCGAGATTCTAAATGATAAGTATTCACACTACAATCTTGGCTCCGCCCATTACCACTAAGTCTGTTATGAAAGCTGCTCTCTCCTCTACACTGTTGCCCACTGCATGGCGCGACACTCCCCATCATTACGGTGTCGTCAGTTGTCTACTGCACTGGCTCACTGCGCTATTAGTGCTTACTCAGTTCTTTGTCGTGGTCATGTGGCGTGTGTTTGGCGAAACGAGCGTGACGTTAATGCTGTCACGGTTAGCGCCACACGGAGCGATTGGCCTACTGCTATTGGTCATCACCTTAGTGCGATTAGTCTGGTGGCTTAACCGGCGTGGTCAGCGGCCTCGGCAGTTGCGCACGTTACGTGGCCGGCTGGCTAGCGCCGTGCATGGCTTGTTTTATGTGCTGTTGATGCTGATTTCCAGTCTTGGATTAATCAGAAACTACGCCGGCGGCTGGCCACTCAAGGTTTATGGTATTGAGGTGATTCCTGGTGCAGAAAACGAGATACCAGTGCTCATGCTCCCTGCCGACCTGCTGCACAGCCCTCTTTCTTGGTTACTGCTTCTGCTGGTCGTCGGGCATATCGTGATGGCCATCGCACACAAACGCCTGCCGTTGATGACAAAAGCAGGCTCCCGGTCACGGAAAGATTTCTAAATGATAACTATTAACGATACAATACGCTTTTCATTAGCGCGATGTCCGCTCGGCTAGGAGTGACGCATGTTTAACGTTCAGGGTGCCACCTTCGCCATCAACGGCAAGCCCCTTCTTCAACCTATCCACCACACCTTTGAAGAAGGCAAGGTGTATGGCCTGATTGGTCATAACGGTTCTGGCAAATCGACGTTGATTAAGTTGCTGGCCCAGCAGCAGCCCGTCAGCGAAGGCGATATTCACTTCGATCAACGCCCTTTACAAGAGTGGGGCAACCGCGAGTTTGCACGCCAAGTTGCCTACCTGCCCCAGCATCTACCCAGCGCCGAAAATCTCACCGGACGCGAGCTGGTGGCGTTTGGGCGTTACCCCTGGCACGGTCTACTAGGTCGCCATAATCAAACAGATAAAAACGCGATTGAGCGGGCAATTACCCTCACCCACACGGAAGCCTTCGCCGACCGCTTGGTAGATACGCTTTCAGGCGGTGAACGCCAACGGGTGTGGCTCGCTATGCTGATCGCCCAAGGCAGCCGTTTTTTACTGCTGGATGAGCCGCTCGCAGCGCTGGATATCGCCCACCAAATGGAAGTATTGGCGCTGATTCGTAAGCTCTGCGACGAGCTGAATCTGGGCGTGATCATCGTGCTTCACGATATTAATATGGCGTCGCGCTACTGCGATGAACTCATGGCGCTTCACAGCGGCCGCCTGCTGGCCCACGGCAAGCCCGATGCTCTGATGCAAAACGACACGTTGGAAGCCATTTACGGGCTACCCATGCAGGTCATGCAGCATCCAAACGGCGGGCACCGCATAGCTGTGGCGCAATAATCGCCACGGCTGGAAGACGAGTCGTTCTCAATTAACTCTTCAACTGATAAGCATTATCGCTTATGCTGGTGCTCTACCCACGTGCGTTTATCACGTCTTGGAGTTCGGTTATGCCTCTCGCCTTGCGCCAGCCCGACACCGCCCTGCCACTGTCTCTCGCTGATTGCTATCAGGGGCCGCTTGAGCACTTTACGCCGCCATTGATCGGTGGTGCGGTGCCGCATGGGGCGATCAAGGCATCCCGTTGGCGCAACGCTGCGTTGCTTGAAGAGGATATGGCGTGCTACGCCAGCCGCTACCCCGGCGGAGATAAGCGAGCCATTGCCTCGCTCTGGTCGAAGTGGCACTTCAGCACCGTCACGGTTCCCACGCTGACCGCTCATCTGCTGCTGAACCGCGACCTACCCGTCGGGCTGGACGATCTCTATGTGATCCAAAATGAAGAAGGCTGCGCTCAAGGGCTTTGGCTGCCCCATGAAGGCGAGCGCTTTACAACGCAGGACACCACCGAGCGCTTTACCACGCTCATCGAGCAACACTGGGCACCGCTCATCGAGCGCCTCTCGGCCATTTCTGGAGCCGCGCCACGGGTGTTTTGGAGCAATGCAGGCGGCTACGTGGACTATTACGTCAATGCCCTGGCAGCGCATCCGCTGGTCAACCAAGAGGCGCTGGCCGCCACGCGCGCGCTGCTGGAATCGCGCACCCTCAACGGGCAGCGCAATCCGCTATTCGAGCCAGTGCGCACTTATCAGCCCAGCGGCAGTGAAGAGGTCAAGCGGGTGCGCAAGCTCTGCTGCCTGCGCTACCTGCTCGATGAGTTTGACGTATGCGGTAATTGCCCGCTGGAAGGGTGCGACCGCCAGGCGCGGCGCAAAGGGTAAGCAGCTCATTACGAGCTGATCTGCGCCACCGCGTCCTCACTGGCCTGTGCCCGCTGCTCTCCCGTCAGCTCACTCAACTGCCCCTTGGACATCTCCAATAAGCGGTCCGCATGGACGAAGTAGCTGTCGTCGTGGCTAATGGCAAACACGGTTTTGCCCATCGCCTTCAAGTGAGGTAACAGTTCGCGGTAAAACAGCCGCCTGAACTGCGGGTCCTGGTCCGCCGCCCACTCATCCAGCAGCAAAATATCCCGCTCTTCGGCAATCGCCAGCAGCAGTGCCAAACGCTTGCGCTGCCCTTGCGAGAGCTGCGTATTCACCACGCGGTCATCTTGCCATTCAAGCTTTTGCTGCATCTGCAACCGCTCGAGCCATGTCGCGACCAGTACCGGGTCAGCCGCTTTGCCACCCGGCCCCATGGCTTGGTCGAACTGGTGGAAATCGGTAAAGACGCTAGCAAAACGCGCCCGAAACGCAGCCCACTCTGGCGGGCTAAGCTCTTTGCCATCCACACTAATTTGGCCACTTTGCGGGCGGTACAACCCTGAAAGCAGACGCGCCAGCGTCGATTTACCGCTGCCGTTACCGCCAATCAGAAACACCTGCTCGCCACGGATTAGGGTGAGGTTCAACGGCCCCACCTGAAAACCTTCTCCCCCGGAGGACGGCGTGTAGCGATACACCACGTTGGTGAGCGTTAAGCGCTGCCAGTCGTGGAAACGATCCTCCACATCGAAGCCCGGCTGGTACTCCGCTAGCTCCAGGCTGGCCAGTTTATCGAACGCCACCTGGGCGCTGATTAACGTGGGCCATGCGCCTACGGCTTGAATCAAGGGCGTGCGTAAAAACAGCAGGGTTAAAGCAAAGGTGGCTGCCACCGCAGGGCTTGCCCAGCCCAGCACGTTGGCCATGAAGAACACCACGCCAATAGCGCCCAGCATCATGATATTGGACCAGTTATTGGCGCTGAGATGGTAGGTGTCTGCGCGAATAATATGGTGTCGATACGCTTTTGCGTTATCCGTGTAGGATTCATCAAAAAAGCGCCGCGCGCGGTCACGGTTAAGCGCCAACTCTTTGCGGCCCTCAATCGCCGATTGATAATCCTTATACAGCCGATCCTCGCTTTCGCGCACCTGATGAAAGTGGCGATACACCTTCGACACCAGCACCCAGCCAACGCCCATAGTGAAGGCCATCCACAGCACGGTAATCACCACCATCTGCGGCGAGAGCCACGCAAGGTACGCCACTGAGGCCAGCGTCAGCACTACGCCCTGCACCAGCTCAGGTAAGCGCACAAAACCGATGGTGATATTACGCACATCGCTTGAAAGACTTGCCAGCAGCGTGGCGTTGCCAAGCTGCTCTAACCGTTCGATATCGGTATCCAGAATCCGCTTCACCAGCCGGGAGCGCAGGTCGAAGACGAAGTAGTGGCCCAGCAAGGTAAGCGCTAGCTGCGTACCCAGCGTGACTGCCAGCAGCAGCGCCAATAGCCCTAAAAACTGGGGCAATGCGGAGAGGGCGCTGCCCGCTTCGATCAGCCGCTGGTTGATGAACGCAATCACACCGACCCCTAGCCCGGCACTCACCAGGCTCAGCGCTAGTGCGCCTAGAAACGGCCAGCGGTAGTGACGAAAAACCACCCGCAATAATTCCATGCTGCATCCCCTTTACACATAAGCGGCGAATTGTGACGCACTTCCCCGGCAAGTCAAACAAAGAGACTGATTTTCATTTACGCAACGTGATGTGCATGCCTTTACTCACCGTTGCGGGGTTGGTTAACTGCCCTAGCCAACAACAGAGAGAACGCCATGGTGGATTACAAATTACTGCATGCACTGGCCACCGTGGTGGAGTGCGGCGGCTTCGAGCGAGCAGGCGACGTGATGGGCCTTTCGCAATCAGCCATCTCTCAACGGGTAAAAGCGCTGGAAATTCGCTTGGGCCAGCCGGTGCTGGTGCGCCACCCCACTCTCGCGCCCACGCCTGCCGGCCAGCGATTATTGGCTCATTACCAGCAGGTGCAGCTCTTGGAGCGCGATTTACACGATGCTCTTCCCTCTCTAGAAAAAGCCGCGCCAAGGCTACGCATTGCCCTGAATGCCGATAGCGTGGTGACCTGGTGGGCCGACGCCGTGGCGGATATCTGCCAAACGGAAGAGGTGCTGCTGGATTTGGTCATTGAAGACCAGGACGTGGGGTTGAAGCGCCTGCGGGATGGCGATGTTGCCGCCTGCCTATGCGCCACACCCAACCCTATTGCCGGTGCCCGCTGCCTACACGTGGGGGATATGTCTTATCAACCGCTGGCATCGCCCAGCTATGCCGCACACTTTTTTCCGGCAGGCCCGAGCGCAGAGGCCTTTCAAAAAGCCCCCGCTATCGTCTTTGGCCCCCACGACCAGCTACAGCACCAGTTTTTGGCCCAGTGCGGCTACCAGGGGCACTTTCCCTACCATTTGTGCCCTTCTTCAGAGGGCTTCGTGCGTTTGGCCATGGCGGGCATTGGATACGGCATGATTCCGCAGCGCCAAGCTGCCGAACAGTTGCAAGCAGGCCAACTGGTGAGTATCGCGCCGGGGCACGGATTAACCGTACCGCTCTACTGGCACTTTTGGCGTCACAGCGGGCAGCTGATTCAGCGGCTCACGGAAAGGCTGAGCCATCTCACGCTTTAACATCATGTTTACTCAAGGCTCTAAAAAGAGGTCTACACTCAAGGAACCAGAGCAGCCCCATTACTCTCCAACGGCAGCTTATGTGTACGGAAAAAGCACGCCAAACCACCTGCTTTTAATGGCTATGGTTCAGCGTGACTTAGAAGATGCGTAGGCAGCGATTTAATCAAACAGGCTCATGCGCTTCATCACGTTATCGCGCTTAATTCGCCAATGAAACAGCGCGCCAGCCACATGCAGCGTAATCAGCACCACCAGTGCCCAACCTACACGCTCGTGCCACATAAACAGAGTTTCCGAGAGCGCCTCATTCTTACCTAGTAGCCCTGGCAAATGCCAGTGGAAAAACTCCCCCGGAAAACCGCCTGTGGCGGTGGCTGCCCAGCCGAGGAGCGGCATAACGACCAGTCCCACATAGAGCAAATGGTGCACGCTGGTGCTCACAATGCGCTCAAAGGCATTCAGGGGCGGATCGTGATCCGGTACTACAAAGGCAATTCGGGTAATAATGCGCAGCGTCATCAGCAGCAAAATCGTGACGCCCAGGGTCTTATGGCTAGTATAAAGTAGGTTGGTCAGAGTATTCCCGACGAGCGCTACAGTACGTTCATAGCCCAAAAACCCAAGGGTTAAGCCACTCGCTAGCGATAGCAGCACCGCCAGTGCTACCAGCCAGTGCAGCACCCGATGTGGGTAGATATAGTGATCTAACTCGTGCATTCAAAACTCCCTGCCCAGTAGCGTCGTCACCGTTAGCTTAGTTCAGCGGCGTCACGATAGAAAAATGATTGTTAGGTAATGACATACCTTATAACGCTTCGCTGGGAGCCGCTAGCTGTTCGCGAATCAATTCACCCAGCCGTCGAGCTGGCTCTGAAGGCCGGTGCGGCGCACGGTGCAACGCCAGCTCAATCATCGGCAAAGCAGGCAGCCCGCTACTCTCATCTAACGGTCGCAGCGTAGGTGTGAGCATACTCCGCGTCACAACCACCACTGCCAACCCTGCAGTCACAATCGGCGCAAGCCCCGCCATAGACTGGCTAGTGTAAGCCACTCGCCAATCCCGCCCGGCGGCCTGTAAGGCCTGCTCCGCCACCTCACGAAACACATCCGCCCCTGGGGAATATAGCGCTAGCGGAATAGGGTCGCTCAATGATGGCTGCTGGTGAACTCCTACCGCCCAGACCAGCGGCTCACGACGAATTACATCGCCCCCTGGGGAGTTGCGCTGGCGCGTTACCAGTGCAAGATCCAGTTCCGAGGCTTTCACTTGCTCGACCAAATGAGCACTGGTGCCGCACTTAACGGTTAATCCCACCGCCGGATAGAGCTGGTGAAAGTAGGCAAACACCGACGGTAGCAGCGAGGCGTAATCCTCAGGGATGCCGAGGGTGAGATCTCCGGTAATCTGGCGGGCCTGCATATCGCTCCAGGCCTCGTCGTTTAGCGCCAGCAGCCTTCGCGAATGAGCCAGTAAGCGCTCACCTTCAGCGGTAAAGCGCAGCCGCCGCCCATCTCGCTCGTGCAGGCTGACCGCTAACTGCGCTTCTAACCGCTGTAGCTGCATACTCACCGTGGACTGCGTATAGGCCAGCCGTTTCGCCGCTGCGGTCACGCTTCCGGTATCCGCAATCGCCACTAGCGTTCGCAACAGCGTTAAGTCAAACGTGGGTGCGCGCATACATCACCACTGTTGATGATATTGATCATAAAAGATCGTTATCTTGATGAGTGGGTGATGAGTATGCTGCGCGCCATAGGATCATTACAAGACTTGGTCCTCTTCAAAGTTTGGATCACTGAAGGCTCCAGGAGGCGCGTCATGCATCCCATTCACTCCCCAGTAGTCATATCCCCGAAATTCAGCGTCTGCTCCGCCTTGGTGGCGGTGACGTTGTGGAGCATTGCGCCGCTACTGGCGGAGCTTGCCCGCGACACCGCCCCACTTCAGCTAACAGCACTTACCTTGCTAGCAGGTGCACTTGCCACTCTGCCGTTGAGTCGTCGTGCTGCTACGCAAACCTGTTCGCTAGGCTGGCGGCTAAGCGTGTGGCTGGGTATCCCGCTACTGATCGTTGGGG
The DNA here is from genome assembly GCF_024158645.1 of Halomonas sp. 707B3. Taxonomy (NCBI): domain Bacteria; kingdom Pseudomonadati; phylum Pseudomonadota; class Gammaproteobacteria; order Oceanospirillales; family Halomonadaceae; genus Halomonas; species Halomonas sp. 707B3. The sequence continues at coordinate 10,098 of NZ_JAMZBE010000075.1, read as the reverse complement.
CCGTTAGCAGCTACTTCATCGGTATGCGCCTTGCCCCCGCCGCCGAAGCGGCGTTGATTACCTACACGTGGCCGGTGCTGTTTGTGCTATTGAGCCAATGGAGCCGCTGGGGTCGCCTGAGGTGGGCTAGTGTGGCTGGCGCGCTAATTGCCTTTTCAGGCGCAGCGCTTCTGCTGCTGCCCCAAGCGTTGAATGGTAGTTTTGGAGGCGCTGTATCCGGCTATGGTTTGGCACTGCTCGCCGCCTTCTGCTGGGCGCTTTATTCCTGGCTTGGGCAGGCAGCACCGGTTTCTTTAACACCGTTGCTGCCGCGTTTACTATTAGTGGCCTGTGCGATCACCTGCGCGGCAAGCCTACTATTGGAAAGCAGTGCCCCTCTACCCCGCGGTGAAGCGCTGCTAGCAGGTATCGCGTTGGGATTGGGCCCATATGGCATTGCTATGGTGGCCTGGGATAAAGCGCTGCGCTTTGGCCAAGCAAGCTTAGTGGGCAGCTTGGCCTATGGTGTGCCTATCCTGGCGGCCTTACTGCTCGTACTTGCCGGGGTAAGCGTCTTTGACTGGCGCCTACCCACAGCCGCCCTGCTGGTGGCTGTGGGTTGTTTAAAGGCGAGCCGTTGAGGTCGGCATCATCATTTCGCTAAATAGCACACTGGCCAGTAGCTCAGGTAGCCAAGAGGGGGAAAACTCTTCTGAATCGGTGCACTGCATCTCGGCCAGCGGCCACCACTGATAAAGAGGCTCAGCGCCGCTGGCTGCCGTTAGCAAAAGCTCCCCCTGAGTGCCCTTTTGATCACTGTCTTGAACGCTAGGGCAACGTACTAGGAAAAAGCGCTCTTCTACTGAGTAGTCTGACTGTTCAGTGAGGTCACGTTGCCTCAGTAACGGCCCAAGGGGACAGCTTAGCTCGGCTTCTTCGTGTAACAAGCGCATTGCCGCTGCGGGATAATCTTCATCGCTTAACAACTCGCCCCCTAAGGGTAACCACTGGGCGGAGTGAGTAGGCGAGTCGTAACGTTTCAACAGCAGGCGGCCTTCAGGGTCAACCGCCAGCAGGCTTACTAGCCGACGTACTGCATTGTTAGGTGTCATAAGCGATCCATGCCTATTAGTGATAGATAAAACCAGCTCACCCATGATGGCGTTTCGGTGAGCTGGTTTAAACATAGCTAGTTTAAACATAGCTGGTTTAGGGCACTTACGCGCGGCGCCCCCTATCTACTCATCACCTCCCCGTCCCAAGTAGCGCGGTTTGGCGACGCCCTCTAACGCTTCAAGTGGAATGGTGAGCGTGGGCTGACCAACGGCATAAGGGGCTATCTCATAAACGTTGTAGGTAACTTCCCAACTATTTTCCAGCGGGGCAATATTGTGGCTCTGGCTAAGCGGCCAGTTGGCAGTAAACTGATCATCGAAGCCCATCTCACCTATCCAGCGCTGATGTGCCTGTACCAGCAGTGCATCGAATGCCGCCTCCTGGCCGTCTAGCAGCATCTCATCCGCTTCAACTACGCGCCGCTCCCGCTCGTCAATGACCATGTATTCCGTCAGAGGTAGCCCATGGGCTTGGCCTGCGTGGTAGACATAGCTATTCAGCTCGACCACTAAGAGGTCGTAGTGACGCGCGTGAATCGTCGCTTCCAACAGCGCTTCACTGGTCATGTTGCCTGGCGCTGTACGGTTATCCTCTTCAGCGAGCGCGAAAAAACGCTCTGCATAACCTTCCCAGCTTTCAGCAGGCTGGGCGGCCTCTTCACTGATCGACATTCCCAGCGTCAGCAAGCGGGTTTGTAGCGCTTCGCTTAACGCCGGTGATTGAGGAAACTCTAGTGCAGAGATCGTCACTGTTGTGCACTGCTCACCTTGGCAGTCAGGTGCAACATACTGCTTTTCAACGGCCAGGGATGCCAGTGTGAGCGGCTTAGAGGATGATGTATCAGCGGCTAAGCAGCCGCCCAACAGTAATATCCCTACGAGTGATAGACCCACTCCTAACGTTCTGAAAAAGCGCGGCATAATAACCTCCTTGTGGATCACTCACCCTTATTAGGCTAGTTGATCATAGTAAAACGGCAACGCCCCTGCGGTTACGCAAGGGCGCTGGTATGAAGCGTGAAAGAATGAGCTTTACGTTTAGGTATCTGGCTGCATTTCGGTGGGTTCAGCACTCACCTGCAATTCAAACATGCCGCTGCCACTTGCACTAAAGCCCCGCGCGCTAACGGTATAGGTACCGGGTAGCAGCGCCTGTTCTAAACGGGCATTAGTACCACCGCCGCTGTCGTCATCGCTGTAGGAAACTCCTTCACCGTAAAGCTCCAAGTAGGTATCGAAGTCACTGGAGCTCATGCTCAGCGTCACCAGAGAGCTTTCTTCTAGAGTGAGCTGGTAGGTTAACGCTTCACCACTGTACCAACCATTGAACGTTTCATCTGGGGTTAGCGCGCCTTCATTGCGTAACTCTACGCCGTTAGGTAGATCACGCGGCTCTATGGAGAGCGTAAACAAGCCGCTGTCGGTGCCATACGCGGTACGGGCTGTGAGTTGATAGCTGCCGGGCGCTAGAAAGTCAGCGATTCGCGCATCCAAATTACCGGCGCTATCGTCATCTTCGCGGTAGTAGCCGTTGGGGCCTTCCAGCACCAAGTAGGCATCCACATCGCTGGAGCTCATATCGATTTGATACATACCTGCTTCATCAATTTCTAACTGATAGCTGATGTCCTGGCCGCTGTACCAACCGCTTAGCGTCTCGTTAGGTGTCACTGTTCCATCGTTACGCAACTCGCCATCACTTGGCAGCTCGCGTGGCTCGGCCGTGAGGGTAAATAGCCCACCACCCTCGCCAAAGGCCGTGCGCGCGGTAAGGGTATATTCGCCGGGTGCGAGAAAATCTGAAATACGGGCGTTTAAATTACCGGCGCTGTCATCATCTTCACGGTAATAACCATTAGGGCCTTCCAGCTCCAGGTAGGCATCGAAATCATCGGCTCGCATTTCGATTTGGTACATGCCCGCTTCTTCAATGGACAGGGTCACTTCACGATCCGCGCTGTCTAACCAGCTATCGATGGGGGTCCCTACGCTCATAGTGTCCGCATCGCTAAGTTCAATGGTGCGGCTATTAACGCTGAACGGGCCATAGCTGTGAGCATCCGTACCGCTCACCACCACAATATAGTCACCACCCTCTTCAATGCGGTGACGAACCGTCTCCGCGTTAGCTAAAAGCTGTAGTTGATCATCATATAGGGCAACAACTCCCTGAAGCGCACCACTCAGGGATATTTCCACCAAGAATTCTTCATCTAACCGAATCCCATAGCGCTCAAATCGACTGCCATCTTTACCGTTTAGCTCGCTTGCAGACGTGATTTCTCCACGCGTACGCTCACCAAGCGTAAGGTAGTTTAAGCCCTGCAGGGCGGTAGGCGTGGCGTCCTGCTCAGTAGTCATATCAGCTGTGGTGGTTTCCACCCTGGGCTCTTCAGCAGCAGGCGCTTGGCTTGGAAGCGTTTGCGCGGCAACGTAACCGACGGCAACGCCGCCCACCGCCACTACCAACAGGGTAAGAGTAGAAGACTTGGCCATAGGGGCATCCTTGATCATTGGCAACAAATGCGGTGATTGCATCAATGAATTATATGGCGCCTAGCGAGTTAAAGTGAGCGTTTAATGAAAAATATTGCATCGCACAAAAATCATCATTAGCCATTTTCATTGAGGCAGCATAACTTACTGAAACAAAAGGGCATAACGTCACATAATAAAAAGCGTAATTATGGGGCCAATTGCGTCGATCTTCTTAAAGCTTGCTGACTCTAGCAACGCCAGCTACTATCCATACGCCTATCAGGCATCTCATCGATGAATGTGGAGTCCGCTTTACGAACCACTGAGGTACTCCTATGGGAGCCCATAAACGCACTATCCGAACGAGCTGTTTGGTTGCATTACTCCTGCTTTTCACCGCAAATCAGGCAGTTGCCAACCAAACAGGATCAAGCACTGAGTTACAAGAAGGGGTCGCTTCGTTTTACAGTGACCGCTTCCAAGGGGCAACCACCGCAAGCGGCGAGCCCTTCGATCAACAGGCACTCACGGCGGCGCATCCAAGCCTACCGTTTGGCACCAAGGTGTTGGTCACCCGCCCGGATACCGGGCAAGAAGTGGAAGTACTGATTAATGACCGCGGCCCCTTTGTTAAAGGACGCGTTATTGATCTCTCTAAGCGGGCAGCGCGTGCACTAGGGATGATTCGCCGAGGCACGGCACCTGTGATGATCACCCTGGTAGATTAACGGATAACACATCCGCAAGCGTGTGATACCCCTTAAGCGATCAGCGTTGCAGCAAATGCTGAGTAAAGCGGCCCCACCCAGGGCCGCTTTTTTATATGCTCGTGTTAAGTCCGCGAACTTGCATGCGTGCTAATGGTCTCTACCCTGCTAGGAGCGTGACTTACCATCTTGATGCAGGAGGCAGCGATGCTATCTCGTTTTTATACCCTCACCGACCACCCCACCGGCCTACCTAAGCGCGAGCTATTTTCCTTAGAGAGCCAGGAGCTTCCCGACCTAGATGAAGGCGAAGTACGCATTCGCAATCACTGGCTCTCGGTAGACCCCTACATGCGTGGCCGGATGAGCGGCGTGCACACCTACGTAGCGCCCTTTCAGCTTGGAAAGCCAATGGAGGGCGGCGCGATTGGCGAAGTCATCGCCTCTAACCACCCCAACTTGAAAGTGGGCGATAAAGTGAGCCACATGGGCGGCTGGCGCGATATCGCACAGCTGCCGGGAGATAGTGTCACCGTTCTTCCAGATCACAACGTGCCCGACCAAGCCTACCTAGGCGTTCTGGGCATGCCCGGCATGACCGCCTGGACAGGCCTTAACCTGATTGCCGAGTGCAAGCCGGGCGATAACGTTTTGGTGAGTGCCGCCAGCGGCGCGGTGGGGTCTCTGGTGGTGCAGCTGGCAAAAGCAAAAGGCTGCCATGTCGTGGGTATCGCAGGTGCTGCGCATAAGCTTGCTTGGCTGGAGTCGCTAGGCGTTGAACCGGTCAGCTATCGTGACCGCAGCGCTCAAGAACTGAGCGATGCCATTAAGCTCGCCAGCCCCAACGGCATCGACGTCTATTTTGAGAACGTAGGCGGTATCTGCCTGGAAGCGGCACTCAGCCAACTTAACGAAGGCGCACGCATTGCCGTCTGCGGGATGATTGATGGCTACAATGCGGAAACCCCAGCCCCAGGGCCAAGTAACCTGTCGCAGTTGGTGGCACGTAAAGCCAAAATGCAGGGCTTTATTGTCGCCGACCACTGGGCCAGCTATGGCTACTTCTTAAATGAAGTCGCTCCTCAGGTCGCTGATGGCAAGCTGGACTATAAAGAGACGATCAAAGAAGGGCTTGAAAGCACGCCAGACGCCTTTTTAGCGCTGTTTGAAGGCGGCAATACCGGCAAAATGCTGGTGAAGCTATCTGATTAAGCACCAGGCTGCTGTTAACGAGGTTACGCTAGGTTAAATCTGACACCTTTCCCAGCTTATCTATCTGAGCCGCGCTATGGTGAATAGCGCGGCTTTTTTGTCGATAGAAATAATTAGCCAGCAAAGTATTAGACCAAAAGCGAATTGATTATTAAAATTATAGATAATCAATGTGTGTTTTAACCCATCGGCGCTGCCGATGGGTTAGGGCACGTTGTGGAACCGCTGCTTTTACTCTTTGGTAAATCAGCATCAACTCGTTGTAAATAGGGGTTTACCTCATGGATGAACACACACGTGCTCGCGGCAAATGGCCAGCCTTGCTGCTGGGTTTGCTGCTAGCGATAGTTGGCGTAGCACTTGCCGTGGGCGGCGGCCAACTGCTTATGCTAGGCGGTAGCGCTTACTACTTGATCGCTGGGGTCGCCGTGGTGGTGGCTGGGCTGCTGCTAGCACTGCGAAAAGGCGCGGCACTTTGGCTGTACGCGCTCATTCTATTGGCCACCCTGGTTTGGGCACTTTGGGAAGTAGGCCTCGACTGGTGGCAACTGGTACCCAGGGTCGCCATTCCCTGTCTCATCGGCATCATCATGCTGCTGCCGTGGTGGCGCAAACCGCTCAACTCGCGCGGTGGCAGCCTCGCCCTTACGGCCAGCATTGGCGCGGCTATCATCGTCGCTATTGCCAGCCAGTTTAGCTACCCCGGTACGGTGGAGGGCACCATCGAGTCCGCCAATAACACCGAGGACGTTAATCCGGCCCAGGTCGCGGGCGACGACTGGCCTGCCTACGGCGGTACCAATGCTGGCACCCACTACTCGTCACTCGACCAAATCACGCCCGAGAACGTTGGCGAACTGGAAGAAGTGTGGCGCATTCAAACCGGCGATGAACCCGGCCCCAACGCTCCGCCGGAAATTACCAACCAGAACACGCCGCTGAAAGTCAACGACAGCCTATATATCTGCACCTCGCATAGCCGTGCCATGGCGCTGTCACCGGAAACCGGCGAAACCCTTTGGGAGTTTGATCCCAATATCAGCACCATGGGCGCAGACGATTTCTCCGGTTGGGCCCACATGACCTGCCGCGGCCTCGCCTACTACGATGCGTCTAACTACGATTCTTCTAACGACGAAGCCTCGAACGACGACGCTGAAAATACAGACAGCAGCACTAACGATGGCACGGCGTCTGCGGAAGACGGCGCGGCCACTCCTCGCGTGCTGTTCGATGACGGCAGCCAGTTCGACCTGGACCTGGCCTTCCTGCTCTTCATCAGCGGCCTCGGCGACAGCCCGGCGCTGGCATCCGATGAAGGTGACGCTTCTGAGATGATTAGCGCCACGGACGTAATGTGCCCGCGCAGGCTCTACTTGCCCACTGCCGATGCCCGCCTGATTGCGCTGAATGCCGATACCGGCGAGCGCTGCGAAAGCTTTGGCAACAACGGCGAAGTGGATCTTACCAATAACATCGGCGAGTTCTCCCCCGGCGGCTACTACTCCACCTCTCCAGCCACGGTGACGGAAGACCTGGTCATTTTGGGCGGCCACGTCACCGACAACAGCTCCATCGACGAGCCGTCCGGCGTGATTCGTGCCTTCGACGTGCATACCGGCGAGCTGGTGTGGAACTGGGACAGTGGCAACCCAGACGACACCGCCCCACTCGAAGAGGGTGAAACCTATACCCGCGGCTCTCCCAACGTGTGGGCACCCATCAGCGTCGATGAAGAATTGGGGCTTGTGTATCTGCCCATGGGCAACGCCACGCCGGATCAGTACGGCGCTGACCGCTCTGAAAACGATGAAACCTACAGCGCAGGGCTCGTAGCGCTGAATTTGGACGACGGCCAAGTGGCCTGGGTCTACCAGTTCGTTCACCACGACCTGTGGGATATGGACACCCCGGCTCAGCCGGTTCTGATCGACTTGGCAACTGAAAACGGCACCCAGCCCGCCGTCATTCAGCCCACCAAGCAGGGCAGCCTCTACGTGCTCAACCGGGAAACCGGCGAGCCCATCGTGCCGATCGAAGAAGTGCCCGCACCGCAAGGGGCTATCGAAGGCGACTGGACCGCAGAAACGCAGCCACGCTCGGCACTGAACCTGCTGCCACCGCCGCTCACCGAGCGGGATATGTGGGGCGCGTCACCGTTCGATCAGATGATGTGTCGTATCCAGTTCCGCTCGCTGCGCTACGAAGGCCAGTACACGCCGCCCTCCTTGGAAGGCAGCATCGTCTACCCGGGTAATGTGGGGGTAATGAACTGGGGTGGCGTTGCGGTGGATCCTGAGCGCCAGGCACTGTTTACCGGCGCGAAGTACCTCGCATTCGTGTCTACGCTGGTGCCCCGTGACCAAGTGCAAGAGGGCCAAGGCTCCGCCAGCGAGCAGGGTCTACAGCCCAACGAAGGCGCGCCCTATGCGGTAGAACTAGGCCCGCTGCTTTCCGTGCTGGGCTTACCCTGCCAAGCGCCCTCCTGGGGCGATGTGGCCGGTATTGACCTGCAGGATGCAGAAGTCGTGTGGAAACATCGCAACGGTACTACCCGCGACAGCATGCCCTTTGGCCTGCCGATTGGGTTGAACGTGGGCGTGCCCGCGCTGGGCGGCCCGCTGACCACCGCTGGCGGCGTCTCTTTCTTGAGCGGCACGCTGGACCAGTATCTGCGCGGCTACGACATCACCACGGGTGAAGAGCTGTACAAAGCGCGCTTACCCGCCGGTGGTCAGGCCACGCCGATGACCTATACCGGCGCCGATGGCCGCCAGTACGTGGTGGTGACGGCCGGTGGTCACGGTACCTTTGGCACCAAGATGGGTGACTACGTGATTGGCTACGCGTTACCGGAGTAACTGCTAGCTCTACGGAGTCAGCTAGATAGAAAACGGGCGGCCAATGGCCGCCCTTTTCGTGTATGGGGCTGTCTGAACAACCCTGGGCGGGGGCGCTGTAAATCCATCCATGGACGCTACTTTCGCCATCCATGGCGAAAGACCCCCGCTACGGGTTGCTCAGCCATCAAACTCTGATGCAGCCTTAAACATCGCCTGTCTTAAAAACTCAGCTCGACACCACCATAGACGCTACGCCCTGGGGCGGGTTCGTAAAAGCGTCCAAAGGTGCCGTTCAAGCGCACATTGGAGTAGTGCTCTTCATCCAGCAGATTTCGCAGGCCCACATAAGCGCTTAGCCGAGTCTGTTGGCTCAGCTGCCAGCCGTCGCCTACCCGCAGGTTCACCAGCCAGTAGCTATCCACCGACGTCTCGTTGGCGTTATCGGCCACCAAGTCACCGACGTATTCAGTCTCTAGCGTGGCGAAGCGCTCGTCGAGGTTCTCCCACGTTAGCTGGTTCACCCAGGTTTGTTCCGGCAGGCCGGGAATGCGGTTGCCATCGAAGCGTTCAGAAGGAGTGGCAAACTCGTCGAACTCGTAGCGCGCCAGGGTCAGCGCACTGTCCAAGCGCCACTGGTCGGCCAACTGCCACCCCAACGCCAGTTCGACACCATCACGGTTGGTATCCCCGGCGTTCTGGTAGAACGTGCGGCCGCCTTCGTCGTAGGGCACCAGCTCATCGCGCACACGGACGGAGAAGAGCGCTACATCGTAATCCAGCGCCAGCGGCTCGATATAACCGCGCAGCCCCACTTCACGGTTCCAGGCTTTTTGCGGCTCTACGCTGGGGTTGAAACCACCGCCAGCGGGGTTGGCAAACTCAGAGAACGTCGGCGTCTCAAAGGCGGTACCGGTATTGATATACGCTTGGTGCTGCGGGCGGTAGCGGTAACTCAGCCCGGCAGAGCCGCTCCATTCGTTGAAGGTGCGCTGGCCGCTCTGGTCACCGTCGGCGGCAAAATCGTCGTCGACATCAAGGTCCACCCGGTCAAACCGCGCGCCCAGCGACAGCGTCAGCGGCTCCGACAGCGCTAAATCCCCCTGGGCAAACACGCCAGTGGAGGTCGCGGTTTGGGTTTCATCGGCGAGCGGCTCGCCCACCTCCCCTTGGGGATTCACATCGTTGCGGAAGCGGTCATCTTTCTGGCGTGCGGCATCCACCCCAACGATGTAATTCAGCGGCAGGTTGCCTAGCGTTACCTCGTGGTGATATTCGGCGCTAGCGCCCATGTAATCGCGCTGATAGCCCAAGCGGCTGCTGCCCACAAACGGTAGCTGTTGCTCAAAATCCCTCTGAGCGATAAAGCCTTTCAGGTACAGTTCGCCCTCCCCAGCGGACAAATCCTCGTATTGCAGGCCGATCAACTGCTGATCGACGGTTTGACCAGCATCCAGCGCCAGCGAGTTCGGTGCGGCTTGGTCGCGCCCTTCGGCCACCTCGCGGGCGTTGAGCGCGCCGGGGTCTTCCGAGCGGGGATTATCCAGCAGGTTAATAATCGCGGTGAGTGCCCGATCGCTGCCCAGCTCACGGCGCAGCTTGGCATTGAGAAGATACTTCTCGGTGGAACTCTGCTCCCGGTAGCCATCTACGTTCAGCGCAGTGAGGCTGATATGGTGCGACCAATCCCCCTGCACGCCGCCATTTTGCAGCGCCATTTTCTGGTAGCCATCGCTACCGGCGCCCATGCGCAGCCGAGTGCCGGGG
>NZ_JAMZBE010000074.1:0-18370 GCF_024158645.1 Halomonas sp. 707B3 | reverse complement strand
CACGTTACCCGCCACAATGCCGGAGAAAGCGCGCCTTAGGTTGGCGGCAAGCTCGTGGGTGGGCTGCTGGCGGTGAAGGGCTAGGCCGCGCATCGCTTCGTGGGTGGGCTCAAAGGGTGCTTGAAACTCACGGGCGATGGTTAAGCGCCAGTTGTAGTAGAAGGCGTCTTGATGTTGGCGGCGGAAATCGGCAATTTGGTCAATGCCTTCGCGCATTGTGCGAGCGACGGCCACTGGGTCGCCCGTAATAATGGTGTAGTAGCGGCGAATCTCTTCACCGAGGGTGTACACCAGGAATTCATCGATTTTCTGAAAGTAAGCCGCGGAGTTGGCAGGGCCGGTAAAGACGAGAGGGAAGGGGATCTCCCGGTTGCTGGGGTGCAACAGAATACCCAGCAAATAGAGAATTTCTTCTGCGGTACCCACGCCACCGGGGAATACAATAATGCCGTGGCCTAGACGCACAAACGCTTCCAGACGTTTCTCGATATCCGGCATGACGACGAGTTCGTTAACGATGGGATTAGGCGCTTCGGCAGCGATAATACCGGGCTCCGAGATGCCTAGGTAACGGCCATCTTTACGGCGCTGTTTGGCATGCGCCACGTTGGCTCCTTTCATTGGGCCTTTCATAGCCCCAGGCCCACAGCCGGTGCAGATATCTAAATCGCGCAAGCCCAAGTGGTAGCCCACATCCTTGGTGTACTCGTACTCTTCGCGGGAAATAGAGTGCCCGCCCCAGCACACCACTAAACTAGGGTCGCGACCGGGTTTCAGCGTGCCCGCCTTGCGCAGGATATGAAACACCGCATTGGTGGTGCCTTCGCCCGTACTGAGATCAAAGCGCTTGTGGTGCTGAATTTCGTTATAAACATACACAATGTCGCGAATGATGGACGAGAGATGTTCGCGGATACCGCGAATCATGCGTCCATCTACAAACGCTTCTGCTGGCGCGTTAGTCAGCTTTAGGCGAATGCCGCGATCTTGCTGCAGTACTTCAATGTCGAAATCTTTATAGGCTTCGAGAATGGCCAAGCTGTCATCAGTAGCGCTACCGCAATTAAGTACGGCAAGCGCGCAGCGGCGCAGTAAATCGTGCAAACCACTTTTAGACGTGCTCTTGAGCCGATTAACCTCATGCTGCGAGAGGACTTCAAGGCTTCCTTCAGGAGAAATAATGCTGGAAATCGTGGCACGAGGCGCTGGGGTTTGCGTCATTAGTCTGGCTGTCCCTAAGAGTGTTAGTAACGAACCTGCATACTAGCACGGCGCTTGGCGCTGTTCAGCAATGCGGCTAAGCGCCCGTCTTAGCAGCGTTTGTGCTACGCTAGGGGCCTGCAAGCGCACACGGCAGCGGGTGCGATAGCACGTCACAATAGTGCTTCACGTCAGCGCCTTACGATGATGGATAATGAGGATGTTGCTTAAACCCTATGTTTAATGCCCAATACTTTCGGACGTTTATAACGTTAGTGGAAACCGGCAGTTTCACACGAACGGCGCGTCGTTTAGAGATGACGCAGCCTGGGGTTAGCCAGCATATTCGTAAGTTGGAGAGCTATCTTGGCAAAACGCTGTTAGAGCGCCGTGGCAGAAGTTTTACCCTGACCGAATCGGGCCGCCGTGCCTATGATTACGCACTTAAGCTGTTTGCCGAACATGAGCAGTTCCGGCATGGCTTGGATGATGACTCGCTGGATAGCGGCGAATGCCGGATTGCATCCCCAGGCAGCGTAGGGCTGATGTTTTACCCGTATATTCTCGGTCAACAGCAGATGCACCCCAACCTGACCGTTAACTATAGCTTTGCGTTCAACCATGAGATCGTCAACGACCTGCTCGAAGGCCGCTACGATATCGGTATCGTGACCGAGCAGGTCAATCACCCGGAACTCACCTGCACGGTGTGGCATAAAGAGCCGCTCTGCTTGGTCGTACCTGCCGATTTTGCAGGCAGCACGTTGTCGGAGCTGATGGGGATTGGCTTTATCAACTATTACGATGGGATTAACCACGCCAATGCGCTGTTACGTGCGAACTACCCCGATGAGTTTCGCTCCATGACCCACTTTCGACACCAGGGATTCACTAATGAAGTGAGCATGGTGCTGGATGCAGTGGCGAGGGGGCTTGGCTTTACGGTGGTCTCGCGCTTAGTGCTCGAAACGTCGCCGTGGCAGCGGCAGGTGAAGGCGTTAGCGCTTCCTCAAGCGATTAACGAAGTGCTCTATCTTCTTCGTCGTCAAGATTCGGTCCTACCTAAACGCTATGAAAAGCTGTTGAACGGCTTTCATGATCAGCGTCTCCAAGAAAAAACGCCCCTGATACCCGAATAAACGGGCCAGGGGCGTTTCCTATCGCGCTATGGATTCTGCTTAACGGCGATACTCGTCAATGCTGGGGCAGGAGCAAATCAGCTGCCGATCACCAAAGACGTTATCGACGCGATTCACTGAGGGCCAGTACTTCGACGCCATCACTGCTTCGGTGGGGAAGGCACCTAGCTGGCGGTCATAAGGCCGGTCCCATGCGCTATCCATTAGGTCGGCTTGTGTGTGTGGCGCATTCACCAGCGGGTTATTATCCAGCGGCCATTCGCCGCTCTCTACTCGTGCAATCTCTTCACGAATCGCAATCATAGCATCGCAGAAGCGGTCAATTTCGTAGAGTGATTCAGATTCCGTGGGCTCAATCATCAGCGTGCCCGGTACTGGGAACGACATGGTGGGGGCATGGAAGCCATAATCCATCAAACGTTTGGCGATATCTTCTTCACTAATACCAGACGCGCTCTTCAGCGGGCGGATATCGATGATGCACTCATGGGCGACATTGCCGTTCTGGCCGCGATAGAGAATCGGATAGGACGCTTCTAAACGCTTAGCAATATAGTTGGCGTTAAGAATGGCCAGCTCGGTGGCTTCACGCAGGCCACGGGCACCCATCATCTTAATGTACGCCCACGAGATCGGCAGAATGGAAGCGCTGCCAAAGGCTGCCGCCGACACCGCGCCGCTCTCTGGGTTAACCCCGTTGATGGGCGTCACCACATGGTTAGACACAAACGGGGCCAAGTGTGCTTTAACACCAATCGGCCCCATCCCCGGACCGCCGCCGCCGTGGGGGATACAGAACGTTTTGTGCAAGTTCAGGTGAGACACGTCGCCGCCGAAGTCGCCAGGGCGAGTGAGGCCAACCTGAGCATTCATGTTAGCGCCATCGACGTAAACTTGGCCGCCATGCTGGTGCACCACTTCGCATACTTTGCGAACGTGCGACTCAAAGACGCCGTGGGTCGACGGGTAGGTAATCATCACCGCTGAAAGCCGCTCGCTGTGCTGCTCGGCTTTGCGGGTCAAATCCTCTAAATCGATGTTGCCGTTAGCATCGCACTCCACCACCACCACTTCCATGCTCAGCATGGCGGCAGAGGCCGGGTTAGTGCCGTGGGCGGAGCTTGGAATCAAGCACACATCACGGTGAGCTTCACCTTGAGCTGCCTGATAGCGGCGAATCGCCAGCAAGCCCGCGTATTCACCCTGCGCGCCTGAGTTAGGCTGCATCGAGATATGGTCATAGCCGGTGACTTCGACTAAGAACGCTGCCAGCTCATCAATCATCTGATGGTAGCCCGCCACCTGATCACGCGGCGCAAATGGGTGCAGGTTGGAAAACGCAGGCCATGTGACAGGAATCATCTCGCTAGTCGCGTTGAGCTTCATGGTGCAGGAACCCAGCGGGATCATGGCATGGGCCAGCGACAGGTCTTTGTTCTCAAGACGCTTCAAGTAGCGCAGCATTTCGGTTTCGCTGCGGTAGCGATTGAAGGTCGGATGTTCAAGAAAATCGCTTTCCCGCTGGTAGGCAGCCGGAATACCGCTCAGCTTATCGGTCACTACCTGGTCGTCCAACACTGCCACGGCCAGACCATGCTCATCGCCCAGCAGGACGTCGAATAGGGCGGCGACATCGTGAGCGGTGGTCGTTTCATCCAGGCTGATACCCACATCGCCATTGGCGAAGTAGTGCAGGTTAATATCGTGGGTCATGGCGCGGCCGTGAATTTTGCCCGCGTCTACCTGGGTAAGGCGTAGCGTATCGAACCAGGTGTTATTCGCTAGTTGCACGCCGGCTTGCTGTAGGCCAGTAGCCAACACAGTAGTCAGGCGGTGAACGCGACCAGCAATTTTGCGTAGGCCTTCTGCGCCATGATAGGTGGCGTAGAAACCGGCAATATTGGCTAGTAGCGCTTGTGCGGTACAGATATTCGACGTCGCTTTCTCACGGCGAATGTGCTGCTCGCGGGTTTGCATGGCCATGCGCAGCGCGGTTTTGCCACGGCTGTCTTTAGAGACGCCGATAATCCGCCCTGGGATCGAGCGCTTGAGTTTGTCGGAGGTAGCGAAGAACGCCGCATGTGGACCGCCAAAGCCCATGGGCACGCCAAAGCGCTGCGAGTTACCTACGACAATATCCGCACCCATCGCGCCCGGCTCTTTCAGCAGCACCAGGCTAAGCAGGTCGGTGGCCACGCAGGTCATAATGCCGCGCTCTTGAGCCGCCTTTAGCATCGGGGCTAAGTCGCTGACGCTGCCGCTGGCAGAGGGGTACTGAACCAGAGCGCCAAACACATCGTGTTCGGCAAGGCTTTCGGCGGGGCCGGTGATCAGCTCAAAGCCAAAGAACTCGGCACGGGTTTTGACGACGTCTAACGTTTGTGGAAAGAGGTCGTCAGCCACGAAGAACGCGTTCGACTTGCTCTTTTTATTGCCGCGCTTACATAGTGCCATGGCTTCTGCGGCGGCGGTGGCCTCATCCAGCAGGGAAGCGTTGGCAAGCTCCATGCCGGTTAAATCCATAATCACCTGTTGGAAGTTTAGCAATCCCTCCAGACGGCCCTGGGAAATTTCGGGCTGGTAAGGCGTGTAAGCGGTATACCAGCCGGGATTTTCCAACACATTGCGCTGAATCACTGCAGGCATATGAGTGTTGTAGTAACCCTGGCCAATATAGCTTTTGCTAACGCGGTTCTGGCGCGCTAACTGGCTCAAATATTCAAGGGCTTCCGCTTCACTGCGTGGGTCGTCAAGGGCAAGTTCGCGACCTAGGCGAATATCGCTAGGCACGGTTTGCTCAATCAGGTCTTCCATGCGCTGCATATTGAGCGCTTTTAACATGGTGGCGACATCATCGGGGCTGGGCCCGTTATGGCGTTTGATAAAAGCATCGTGGTCGGCCAGTTCGGCCAAACGGCGTGATTCAAAAGGCATGGGGAGATTCCGGACGTAATGAGAAAACCGTGCAGAGGCGATAATAAAGCGCCTGCCGCAGGGGCAGGCGCTTTGGCTACATGACTTAGGCGTCGGCGCTCAGCGTCGCTTGATACGCATCGGCGTCTAAGAGACCTTCAAAGGCTTGGTCGGTTACACGCACTTTCATAATCCAGCCGCCTTCATAGGGGGCGTCGTTCACCGTTTCGGGAGCGTCTTCGAGGGCTTCGTTCACTTCAATTACTTCGCCGTTGACCGGCGAGTAAAGGTCAGAGGCCGCTTTCACGGATTCAATGACGCCAAACTCTTTCCCTTTGCTTAGGGATTGGCCAACTTCAGGCAGTTCAACAAATACCACATCGCCTAGCGCTTCTTGCGCGTGGTCGGTGATACCGACGGTGACCGTGCCATCTTGATGATCAAGCACCCATTCATGGCTGGCAGCGTAACGAAGATTGGCAGGAAGATTGCTCATAGTGATTCCCTTATAAAATCAGTGGACAGAACGAAAGCATACTAGCGCTTGTCGTTCGCCTTGGCGACTGTGGCCAGCTCGCAGTGAGCGTAAGTGGGTATATGGTACCGTGTTTCTTATCGGAAACAAATTTCTTCATTGCCTCCAAAAGGCTAAAAATGGATGCTCTTTTTCCGTTGTTTCAGTGCGCCAGCCAGTTTCAAAAAGAGCAGCTTTCTCTATCAGCAGGCGACATTGGCATGGAAGCGCACTAAGAAAATGGTGTAAAACATACCCATCATCCGTTTTTCCAGCGTTAATTAAGCGCTATGGTAGGAACGCTTGGTGATTTCATCTGCTATCGGTTGGAGCGGGTGAACAACCTAACCTTCATAACAAATGCATTAATCAATTGGGTAAGGAGAGTCGTGTGGAAACGTTAACAAGCCTATTAGGGGCCATTAACGGCGTGGTGTGGGGCCCGTTAATGCTGATCCTGCTATTGGGGGTGGGTATCTACCTGCAGATTGGCTTGAAACTGATGCCGATACGTAAACTCGGCATGGGTTTCAAGCTAATGTGGCAAGGCCGCGATGCCAAGCCATCCGATAAAACCCCTGCAAAACCCAGCGATGAGGGGGAAATTTCTCCCTTTAACGCGCTGATGACAGCACTGTCTGCGACGATTGGTACCGGTAATATTGCCGGTGTGGCAACGGCCATCGCATTAGGTGGCCCAGGTGCTGTGTTCTGGATGTGGATTACCGCACTGGTGGGTATGGCGACCAAGTTTGCCGAGGCAGTGCTGGCGGTGCGCTACCGGGAAACCGATAGCACTGGCTACCATGTAGGCGGGCCGATGTTCTATATCAAGAATGGCTTGGGCCGTAAGTGGCTGTGGCTGGGCGGCCTGTTCTCGTTCTTTGGTGCTGTTGCCGCGTTCGGGATTGGTAATACCGTACAGTCTAACTCCGTGGCTGACGCCATGGATGCCACCTTTGGTGTGCCTCACTGGTTAACCGGCGTTATCATCATGGTACTGGCCGGTGCAGTGATATTGGGTGGCATCAAGCGCATTGCCAAGGTGGCTGGTAAGCTGGTACCGGTGATGGGCATTGCTTATGTGATTGCGGGCTTGCTGGTGCTGATCGTTAATGCGGGCCAAATCGGTGACGCCTTTGGGCTGATCTTCTACTACGCCTTCAACCCCATGGCAGCAGCCGGTGGCTTTGCCGGTGCTGCGGTAATGGCCGCCATCCGCTTTGGCGTGGCGCGGGGTATTTTCTCCAATGAAGCAGGTCTGGGCAGTGCACCGATTGCTCACGCTGCTGCGCAGACGAAAAACCCGGTTCGTCAGGGCTTGATTGCCATGCTGGGTACGTTCATCGATACCATCATCGTGTGCACCATCACGGCGTTGGTGATCTTGACCTCTACCGTGTGGATGGAAGGCGAAGCGGGCGCTTCGCTCACGGCGCTCTCCTTTGATGCGGCGCTGCCTGGTTTTGGTAACCAAATTGTGGCCATTGCGCTAGCAATTTTTGCTTTTACCACCATTCTTGGCTGGTCGTTCTACGGTGAAAAGTGCTGCCAGTTCCTGTTCGGTACGCGCTCTATTATGCTGTACCGAGTGCTGTTCGTACTGGCTATTCCGCTGGGTGCAATTGCGCAATTGGGCTTTATCTGGCTGATGGCAGACACCTTCAACGCGATGATGGCGATTCCTAACCTCATTGCCCTGGCGCTGCTGTCTCCGGTTGTCTTTAAGCTCACTCGGGATTATTTTGCTGGTAAGGACGTGCTGCCGGGTGAAGCCCTGGATCATGATAAATAAGGCCTGCCTGTAAGCAGGTAATGCACGATGTAATAGAGCCGGGAAGCCTAGTAAGGCTTCCCGTTTCTCTTTTTTGACAGAGGAAATGCCATGACTGATCTGAACCACACGCCACTTCATGCGCTTCACACGCAGCTAGGGGCCAAGATGGTGCCTTTTGCCGGGTACGATATGCCGGTGCAATACCCGCTAGGTGTTAAAAAAGAGCATGAGCATACCCGCGAGCGGTGTGGCTTGTTCGATGTGTCGCATATGGGACAGATTCTGGTCTCCGGAGAAAAGGTCGCTGAAGCGCTGGAAAGTCTTATCCCAGCGGACTTGGTAGGCTTGCAAAAAGGCCAGCAGCGTTATGGCCTTTTTACCAGCACCGATGGCGGTATTATCGATGATTTGATGGTGGTGAATGCTGGCGATCACTTCTATCTGGTGGTGAACGCGGCATGCAAAGACCAAGATATTGCCCATTTGCGCGCCAATCTTGGTAACACTCATCAAATTGATGTGCTTGATCGCGGCCTGCTGGCGCTTCAAGGGCCACAGGCCCGCGATGTGATGCAGCGCCTCTGCCCGCAAGCCTGTGAGCTAACGTTTATGCAGCATGGTCGTTACACCCTAGCAGGATGTGACGTGTGGATCAGTCGCAGTGGCTATACCGGCGAAGATGGCTTTGAAATCTCTGTCGCGGCTGACGAGTGCCAGGCGCTTGCCGAAGCGCTGCTGGCCGAGCCTGAAGTAGAAGCGATTGGCTTGGGCGCGCGTGATTCACTGCGCTTAGAAGCGGGCTTGTGCCTATATGGTCACGATATGGATATGCAAACCACGCCTGTCGAGGCCAGCTTGATCTGGGCCATTGGCAAGCCGCGTCGCCATGGCGGCGAGCGAGCAGCGGGTTTCCCCGGAGCCGATGTGATCTTGCACCAAGTGGATACCAAAGATCATACCCGCAAGCGGGTTGGGCTGGTGGCAGAAGGGCGCGCGCCGGTGCGAGAAGGCAGTCTGCTGGTCGATGAGGCGGGCAATGAAATTGGCGTAGTGACTTCCGGAGGTTTTGGGCCGAGCGTCGGTAAACCTATTGCCATGGGGTACCTCGCCCGTGAGTGGGAAGCGCCCGGTACTACCGTCTACGCGTTAGTACGCGGCAAGCAGCTACCCATGAGCGTTTCCGCGATGCCATTTGTGGCCCCTGGTTACTATCGCGGTTAATTAGCGAGCGCAGTTAATTCAAAAAAGGTGCAAAAGCCCCTCGCGGGGCTTTTGCATGCGGAATATGCTTACCTTAGCACCTGTCGTGGGTCGATGGGTTTCCCCCCCTGGCGTAAGTCAAACAGCAGATCATAACGCTGTGTCGCGTTACTTTGTCCTACATCACACAGCTCATCACCTGTACTCACCTGGTCCCCTACGCGGACGAGAATCCGCTCGCAGAGCGCGTAAACGGTTTGCAAGTTATCGGCATGGTGCACAATCACGACATCGCCGAGCTGTCGCATGCTATCTGCAAAGCGTACTTCACCAGGGGCAACGGCCTTAGCACGAGCGCCTGCCTGAGTTGCCAACAACATGGGCTGTAGTGTGCCGCGGCTGTCGGCACCAAACCGACGAACCACACGATAATCTTCTAAAGGCCACGGCCATCGGCGTGCCGAAGCTGGCAAACTAGCGCTTGGCGCAGGGGCGGGCGTTGATGCATTACGGTTATTGGCGCTACTAGCGGCTGAACTACTGCTTGATGATGCCGTTCTAGCGGTACTGCTAAGCGGTACGCTAATGATTTGCCCCACACGCAATGCCGTGGGGGAAGTGCCTTGGTTAGCACTCTGGATTCGCCCCGTTGTGGTGCTAAAGTGCCTAGCAATACCTGAGAAGGTATCGCCGGGCCGGATTTGATAGCGATAAGGGCCGCCAGAAGGCGCTCGCTCCTGCTGGGTTGGGATCAATAGGCGCTGACCAACGGCTAAACGGCGAGAGTCAACCCCGGGGTTGAAGCGCTCTAGCCGTTCAAGTGGTACGTTAGCCCGTGCCGCGAGCCGCCCTAGCGTATCCCCACGCCTAACCTCTACCCAGTTGCCGCCAATAGCGCTGGCGCTACTAGCGGCGGGCACCCGCTGGCTAGAGGAGGGGGCAGAGCTGGCGCAGCCAGTTAGCACGCTGGCCAATACACAAATAGTGAGCCAGTGGCTTAGTCGTGGTCGCTGAGGCGATCTAGCAAGGTATCTTTTTCCTGCCAGAGTGAGTTGATCCATGCGTGGAAGCGTTCCTTGTGCTGCGGTTCGTCATGGTAGTTGGCAGTTTGCATCCATTCAGGAATGGCTAGCTGCCGGGCTTCAAGCGTAATGGGGGCTTCTTTACCGCATAAAAAACCCATAAACGTGGGTGATGGGTTGGTATAGCTAATAGTGACGTCAAGAATACCATCCAACTGATCACCCAGCAGGCTAAGTACTTGGGCAATTCCTCCTGCTTTAGGGCGAAGCAGATGCTGGAATGGACTGTGCTGCGACTCACGTTTGGCGACGGTAAAGCGGGTTCCCTCGACAAAATTAAAAATAGCGATAGGGGCATGGCGAGCTTGGCGGCACATGCGCTCAGTGGATTCCCGGTCAACTGTGGCTAGCTTGGGGTTATTGGCGATCTGCTCACGGCTAAAGCGACGCATAAAGGGAAACTCAAGCGCCCAGAAGGCGAGACCAACAATCGGGATCCAGATAAGCTGGTGTTTGAGAAAAAAGCGCGGCATAGGAATGCGTCGGTGCAGTGCCATAAATAGAATAAAGATATCGGTCCAACTGCGATGGTTAGAGATGACCAGCCACCACTGCTCAGGGCTTAATGTATCTGGCACGTTGATCGAGACATTAGGTTTTAACCAGTGGCGCATCCACCACAAATTGACGCCAATCCAGTTTAGTGCGACGGCACATAGCCCTTTAAGCAGCCACTCTTTTTGCCGCCGCCCAGGGACGATGACTTTGAGCAGCGTCAGAATAATCAGGGGGACACCCCAAACCAGCGTGTTCAACGTCAGCAGCAAGATGCTAACGCCCCCTTTAATAATTGGCATACCACAATCCTCACAGCAATTCGTCTGCGTGCTAAAGGCCTTTTAAACACGCGCTTAGCGATAAATGCTAATAGATCAGCGCCACGCTGCCCAGCATAACCGTATCAAAGCGTTATGCATCAATGGGTAGGTAAGGTGCTTTAACACTCTCAAGCAACACGCTACGCAGCGCATGCGCCGCCACAGAAAGCTCTTCCTGGGTCAGGATCCCCACTCGGCAAGCGATGCTTGGCTCGACAAGTGGTATGCAGAGCGCACCTAGCTCATGCATTTGCTGAATGCACATGGAAGGCACAGCGCTGACCCCTAGGCCTTCCGCGACCATTCGTCCGACGGTAGAGAGCTGGTGGCTTTCAAAGGCGACAGGGAGGTATATATGGCGCTTGCCAAGCTCTTGCTCCAGTAAACGCCGTACCATGGAAGGGCGTTGTAGCGTGATAAAGTCATTCTCAAGCAGCTGCGTCCAGGGCAGTGTGTCGCGGTGAGCCAGGGGCGAGGTGGGAGGAACCACGGCGACAAACTGATCTTCAAACAAAGGTGTAAAACTTAAGCTTCCCTGGCCCTCCGGCGAGAAGGCAATGCCAATCTCTACCTGTCGGGAGCGCACCATATCCGTGACTTCTTCATTGATCACATCGTGCACCGTAACGTTGATTTTGGGGTACTGTTGTCGAAACTTAACCAGTGCACTGGGTAATAGATTGCAGGCAAAAGACGGCATGGCCGCAACGCTGAGTCGCCCTAGCTGTAACGTAAACCGCTGGCGCAGGCGTTCCTCGGTGTTATCCCACTGCGCCAGCAGATGTTTGGCAAGCGGGAGCAGCGACTCCCCCTCTGGGGTTAGCCGCACGCTGCGGGTGCTACGGATAAGCAGTTTGCCGCCTAGCGAATCTTCTAACCCTTTGATGGCAAGGCTTAGGGCGGGCTGTGAAAGGTGCAGGCGCTCACATGCCTGGGTAAAGCTCAGGGTCTGTGCCACGGCTAAAAATGCACGAAGCTGCTTGACGGTCATGGCGTCTCTTTATAAGTTATTAAAATAAATTGATAAGAAAAACAAACTTAACAAATATATCATCTAGGACAACACTGGCAATACTGATCTGATCGTCATACGCACTATGTATGGCGCGACATTCCAACAAACGCTTCTTACACACTATTCTCGACAAACGTTCTCAACACCGATACGTACTCAACAACAATGTGAGGCATAACAATGGCAGGATTCGACAAGCGTGTAGCTTCTTACGAAGAAGCAATGGAAGGCATCGAAAGCGGCATGACCGTCCTCGCAGGTGGCTTTGGTCTGTGTGGTATTCCAGAAAATCTGATCGCAGAAATCAAACGTCGTGGTGTGAAAGACCTTACTGTTGTCTCTAACAACTGTGGCGTCGATGGTTTTGGCTTAGGCCTTCTGCTCGAAGATCGGCAAATTAGCAAAATCTTCGCCTCCTACGTAGGCGAAAACGCGCTGTTTGAGCAGCAAATGCTGAATAATGAAATTGAGGTGGTACTGACCCCTCAAGGAACGCTGGCAGAAAAAATGCGTGCTGGCGGAGCGGGCATTCCCGCCTTCTACACGGCTACTGGTTATGGCACCCCGATTGGAGAAGGCAAAGAAGAGCGTGTGTTCGATGGCCGCCACTATATTTTAGAAGAAGCCATTAAAGGCGATTTTGCGATTGTGAAAGGCTGGAAAGCCGACCGCTATGGCAACGTGATGTATCGCCATACTGCACAGAACTTTAACCCCATGGCCGCCACGGCAGGCAAGATCACCGTTGTAGAAGTTGAGGAGATTGTTGAACCAGGCGAACTGGAGCCAAGCCAGATTCATACGCCGGGTATCTACGTGGATCGTATTATTCAAAGCACATTCGAGAAGCGTATTGAGAAGCGCACGGTGCGCAGCTAAGCGCAACAACGCCAACAATCAACTAACTGCTAAGACAAGAGGTGGCACCATGGCTTTAACTCGCGAACAGATGGCACAGCGCGTTGCCCGTGAACTGCAGGATGGTTTTTACGTCAATTTAGGCATTGGTATTCCTACCCTGGTAGCTAACTATATCCCAGATGGTATAGATGTCATGCTCCAGTCTGAAAACGGCTTGCTGGGCATGGGGCGCTTCCCCACTGAGGAGGAAGTGGACCCCGATATGATTAACGCGGGTAAGCAGACCGTTACCGCGCGTCCTGGCGCTGCCATTTTCTCATCCGCTGAGTCGTTCGCCATGATTCGTGGCGGACATGTGGACTTAACCGTACTGGGTGCGTTCGAGGTTGATCAGGAGGGCAATATCGCCTCTTGGATGGTCCCCGGTAAGCTCATCAAGGGTATGGGTGGAGCGATGGATCTTGTGGCTGGCGCAGAAAATATTATTTGCACCATGACCCATGCATCCAAACACGGTGAATCCAAATTGCTGGAAAAATGTAACTTGCCGCTCACTGGCGCCGGGTGCATCAATCGAGTGCTAACGGATCTGGCTTACCTGGAAATTAAAGACGGTGCCTTCATCCTCAAAGAGCGCGCGCCCGGCGTTAGCGTTGAGGAAATTGTCGAGAAAACCGCAGGCAAGCTGATCGTTCCTGACCACGTTCCGGAAATGACCTTCGACGAGTAACACTGACAGCGAGCATGGTGAAATGGCGTGGGCCTTGGCTCACGCCATTTCACACCGGGCATGAAAGGGTAATAAAATTTCAGCAACACGCTCATGATCATCGCTTAGCTGTTTTTGGGTGAGTGCCAAGCCTCCCAAGCATAAACGGTGCTCATCGCCATCGCTAAAGACCACTTTTTGCGGCGTGGCAGGGTAAAAGCGATGTTCAAGCAGTGTGGATACCGAGAATACGCCATTCTGTTGACCGCTTAGTGATGGCATGCCTGCGTTTTCCAATTGCTTGCTAATCGTATCGATCGACTCATTAATCCGGTAACAGTCAAAGCCTGCATGGTGTAAACGTGGCCCCATCACGGACAGCCAGGCAGCAAGCGGGTGGGCATTTTGTAACTGCTGATAAAGCGCCCAGGAGGGCATCGGCCATGGCCTGCCGCGGCAAAGCAGGTTTTGCCCCTTACAGTCGGCGGGGTGGCTCTGATGCACTAGCGAGGTCAGTGCTTCACGGGGTACTTTCGATAGGGTGCCTATCTGTAGTTCTGCCAATACTAGCCAACTGCTCTCATCCGCAGGAGCCATTAAGTGGATGAGCAGCCCTTTATCGGCCATGGCATAGTGCCCCACCGAACGATAGCCCATACGCGCTAGCGGCACGCTTAAGGCATTCATGGCAAAAGGGCCGTAGTTAAGCGTCACCAGCGTTAAATATTCAGCAGTGGTGCTAAGCGGCCATAGCCTTAAGCTGCCAATATCTGGATGGGTATGGATATAGTCGAGCCACAGCTGTTGTACAAACTCCTCGCGCTGCATTGGGGTTCCTCGCCGCCTATAGACGTCCGTGAGTAAACAGGTAACTGAGAGGTCAGTATAGGCAAGCAAGGAGTTCGTAGGTTCAACGGGGTTTAACGGCGATTTTAACGGCCGCTAAGAGGCCATTAATTGCTTATCGCGGACAAACTGGTCGAATTCGGTAAAGCCGCCAACGTGCTGCTGGTCGACAAAGATTTGCGGTACGGTATGAATGGGTTTGCCCGCAGTTTTGGCGATATCTTCCTTGGTAACGCCTTCTGAGGGCATGTCCACATAGCGGTAGCCATCAATTTTGCCGTTACTCTCGAGGTGTTCGGCAAGATGCTTGGCACGTACACAGAATGGGCACGACATGCGCCCAAAAATGACCACAAACATGGCAACAACTCCTTTACGATACAGAAATAAGTAAGTGCTTGGATTAGGAATCAGCGCCCATTGTGGCGTAGGGCACAGGTTTTCGCCAATAGCACCACACTACGTGCCCTATAAAGCCGCACAATGAGCAATGGAACAGTAGGAGAAGCCATGCAAACCCTGGCACCGCATGAATATGGTTATTTAGCTGAGCTTGCTAAGTGCTACCGCGATGAGCACTTGGCAGGACTTAAGCAGCAGGCGCACTTCAATCCGCGATTAGGCGTTGATGCGCTCTGTTTTCAGCATATTGAGTCGCGCATTAGCGGCGCCAGCGTGATGGCTGGCGCTTTAATTACGCCTTGTGAGCTATGGCTTGTCGCGCTGCCAGAGCAGTCTGCTTTACAAGCGCCGCTTGAGTCACAGTGTGCGTTAACGCTTCCTTCAGGCCGTTACTCACTGCAACTAGAGCGTTTGCCCGCGGGTATCGAGCTTTATAAGCGAAAAATCTTAGAAGATTTAAGCGATCTTGAAACGCTTCAAGAGACGGCACGATTAGCACAGCGCATGATGGAACAGCTAATGACCCCGAACGCTGTACCGCAAGGGTAGAGTAGGCAGAAGCTGCCGGCGACTCCTATACTCATGAGCGTTTATACATTCATTACCGTGCAGTTAATAAAAGGAAGTCTGAATGTCATCCCAAAAAGCTTCAACCCCTCGGGTTGCCGTGGTGACTGGTACCAGCAGTGGTATCGGTGAAGCCGTTGTTAAACACTTTTGCGAGCAGGGCCATCAAGTCCTGGCCGTCGATTTTAATCCTGCTGGAAAAGAGATTGCAGAAGCGGCAGGCGCGGCGTTTTACCAAGCGGATCTCACCGACGCAGATGCATGCCGTGGCGCGATTGCTGAGGCAGTGAAACGCTTTGGTGGCGTGGATATTTTGGTGAATAATGCCGGAATTCAGCATGTCGCTTCTATCGAGACTTTTCCCGAAGAGAAGTGGCGGCAAATTATCGACCTGATGCTGACCGCGCCATTCCTTCTCACCCAGGCCGCTTGGCCTTATATGCGTGAAAAGGGCTGGGGGCGAGTGGTAAATATTGCCTCAATCCATGCGCAGGTGGCATCGCCGGGTAAGGCGGCGTATATCAGCGCCAAACACGGCATGATTGGGTTAACCAAAACCGCTGCGCTGGAAGGCGGCGAACAGGGCATTACCGCCAATGCGATTTGCCCTGCGTATGTTAAAACCCCGTTAGTAGATAACCAGATTGCCGATCAGGCCAAGCTGCATGGTATGGATGAGCAAGAGGTGATCGAGAAAATCATGCTCAAAAACGCCGCGATTAAGCGCTTAATCGAACCCTCCGAAGTTGCTCAGTTGGTCGCTTACCTGACGTCAGATGCGGCGGGCGCAGTCACTGGCGCTAGCTGGAATATTGATCTCGGCTGGACAGCACACTAATCCAACCCCCCGCCTGTTACGATAGCTAGTGGAGCTTGATAACGGGCGGGCTCAGCGGCGAACCGGGCGTTTTTGCAACTTGCGCTGTAGTGTGCGGCGGTGCATGCCTAGCGCCCGAGCCGTGGCGGAAATATTGCCATCATGCTCTTGCAGCACTTTTTGGATATGCTCCCAGGTAATCCGGTTGATGGAAGGGGGATTATCCGCCAGCTCGATATTGGGGTCAGCGTCAGGGTGTTCAAAGGCCGCCATCACATCGTCGGCATCTGCCGGTTTACACAGGTAGTTGATCGCGCCAAGTTTGATAGCTTCTACCGCCGTAGCAATGCTGGAGTAGCCCGTGAGCACAACGATGCGACAGCTTGGTACTGCGGAGAGCAGTTCAGGCAGCAGCTTAAGGCCAGAGCTATGCTCCAGCTTTAAATCAAGCGTGGCCATGGTGGGCATAAACTGTGCCGCGATATTCAGCGCTTGGTCGGCGTCGTGAGCGACCATCACTTCAAAGCCGCGGCGGGTCAGTGCGCGGCTTAGCACGTGGCAAAACATTTCATCGTCATCGACAATCAGCAGACGTTGCTCTTGGTTCTGCATAGTACCCTCATTTGTCTAAATAGCTGCCGTCTCACCCTAGGTTGGTGCTGAGCAACGCGGCAGGGTGACCTCGGTCAGCGTTCCACCTTCTGGATGGTTATAAAGGCTAACGCCGCCGCCGAAGCGGTTAATCGTGGCGTGGGTGAGAAATAGGCCAATGCCCATGCCTTTGCTTTTAGTGGAGACAAAGGTATCGCCTAGCTGATCCGCAATTGACATCGCCACGCCTGGGCCGTGATCACGAATATCAATCACCACCTCCTCGTCTTGCCAATCCAGGCGAATAGCAATGTGCTCGGGGTTGGCATCGGCGGCGTTATTCAACAAGTTAGTCAGCGCTTGGTCTAAGGTGGCATCAACTGCCAGCCAAGGTCTGCCGCGGCGTTCAGCGACTTCAAAACGATGGCTAACATCGGGCCGAATTACGAGCCAGCGCTGTACCACGCCTGCCAGCCATACTTCCGCATCGAGTATTTCAGGTTCGGCCATACGCCGACGGTCAGCATTGCTGACCAAGTGCTGCAGGCGCGATTTACAGATATCCACCTGCTGGCGCAGCAGCGCAATGTCTTGCCCTAGTGGGCTCTCTTGCTCCGCGTCTGCCTGCATCTCTTTCAATAGCACGGCCATCGTAGAAAGCGGCGTTCCCAGTTCATGAGCAGTACCCGCTGCTTGGGTGGCCACGGCGAGCACTTGCTCGTTGCGTAGCGCAGCCTCCCGGGTGCGGGAAAGCGCTTTATCCCGGCTGCGCAGGGCGTGGGCCATTTTATAAATAAAGAAGGTGACTAGGCCGGCAGAAAGTCCGAAGTTTAGCCACATTCCTAGGATATGTAGGCTTAACGGGCCATCGCTACTGATATGTCCTAGCTGCGGTATCGGGTGGTAGTAAAACATCAGGAAGCTGTAGCCTGCCATGGCGCAGGCGGCGATGATCCACGCGTGGCGCCAAGGTAGGGTGGCTGCGGCAATAGTCACCGGCACCAAGTAGTAAGTGATAAACGGGTTGGTGGAGCCCCCTGAAAAGTAAAACAGCAGCGTGAGCCCTGCGATGTCGGCTAGTAAATGCGATAAATACTCGCCATGGCTAACGGCTCTAGGCCTACCCAGCCGCCACCACGTGGCAATGTTCAACATGCCCATGGCAATGACTACGCTGACCACGGCTGTGACGGGCAAGTTAAACGCTAGTAGTTCGATGCCTACAATAATGGCCATCAAAAAACCCGTCCAGGTGATCCCCCGAACGATGGTGAGCCGTACCAGATTGCGGTTAGGCGTAGAGAGCGGCAGGGGCAGAGCAGTAGGCATGAGGCGGCTTATTTACTTGATGTTTTGACGCTATGGATAACGAACTTAATAAATAGGGTCATGACAAACGTCATCCAACCCGCAGAGGCTAACAGGTTAAAAAGCAGCATCTTAGGAGGGAGCCAGGCCGAGCCGAGCAACGCTTCCAACATAATGTGGAAAAACATCGCCAGTAGCAGCGGGAGCGCCAGCGTGTGAATCCACATGTCAGTGCGGCGCTTACGAATGTGGTAACGGCGCAGTAAATAGCGCATAGGTCGATGTGCCCAGCTAAACAGGACCAGCGTTGCCACCACAAATAGCATCGCCAGAGTAGGTTCGGTGCTTTGACGGTGCATTGATATAGAAATCGACCATGCGAGCCCCAGCCACGCCAATCCCTCGATGCTGGCGATAAAATCCGCATAGCGTCGTACGTTCTGCATAAACAACTGAATCCTTGATCTTACAGCGTGCCGCCATGATACGACACTTGCGCTTATCTGTGGGGGTAACGCGCAGATTTATCCTATCGCCGTATTGAGTATACTGTGGCAGCTCTCTGAACTCCCTTACCCAAGATCAGAATAGGATTTGCCGTGGACGCTATT
>NZ_JAMZBE010000073.1:0-18469 GCF_024158645.1 Halomonas sp. 707B3 | reverse complement strand
GTGCTCGAGCGCTGCGTTTGACCGCCGTAAGGATCGGACGTCGCGCAGCCAGCCAGTAATATCGCCGCTGCCAGTGGGGTCAGTAGTCGAGAAATACGCATCACTCACTCCTTGCTTATGATTGGGTTATTGCCTTATTGATCGCTGGTCACTTGTACTGATCACTCTTCGCTGATTAAGGCCAGCAACTCATTCAAGAATAATAGACCTTGAGGCGATGCACGCAGCTTTTCAGGCATTTCCATTAAAAGTCCTTTTTCTTGAGCACTGTGTAAACGCGCAAGTAACAGTGCCTCTGGTTGGCCAGTGTGAGCCGCCCAATCCGCCAATGGTACCCCTTCGGTTAAACGCAGCGCGTTCATGGCAAACTCAAGGGGCAGCTCCAGGGGTTCGATGAGCTGCTGACCTGCCACAAAACCACGTGGGTCGTTAGCGCGACGCAGGTAGGCATCGGGCTGGCGGGTTTTCCAACGCCGCTCAATCTGCCACGCCCCCTGGGAGTCTATTTGGGTGAGTTTTCCATGAGCGCCTGCACCAATCCCCAGGTAGTCGCCAAATCGCCAGTAGTTCAGGTTATGGCGGCTCTGTAGCCCCGGGCGGGCATAAGCGGAAATTTCGTAGCGCTTTAAGCCAGCCTGTTCAAGACGCTGGTGACCTGCTTCCTGAATGTCCCACAACGCCTCCTCCTCTGGCAAAGGAGGAGGGTGAGAAAAAAACGCCGTATTAGGCTCCAGGGTGAGTTGGTACCACGAAAGATGCTCAGGATCGAGGGCAAGCGCCTGATCGATATCTTCCATGGCTTGCTCAGGTGTTTGTTGGGGCAAGCCGTGCATGAGGTCGATGTTGAGGTTATCGAATCCCGCCGCTCTGGCTTCACCGATGGCAGTCACCGCTTCGTTGCCGGTATGAATTCGCCCCAACGCACTCAGTTGAGTGGGGCGGAAACTCTGCACCCCCAAAGATAATCGATTGATACCGGCTTCCCGATAACCAATGAACCGCTGCTGCTCGGTCGTGCCTGGATTGGCTTCCAGGGTGATTTCAATGCTAGGCGAAAAGGCGAGCCGCTCACGAATGCCATCGAATAACTGTCGATAAAATGTCGGCGATAGCAAGCTAGGCGTGCCGCCACCAATAAAAATGGTTTGAAGAGTGCGGCCAGACGCCAGCGCCAAATCGCCGTCCAAATCACTCAGCAAGGCGGCTAAGTAGGCCGCTTCGGGAAGTTCGCGGTTGTCGGGCTCATGGGAGTTGAAATCGCAGTAAGGACATTTGCGAACACACCACGGCGTATGAATATAAAGCGAGAGCGGCGGCAATCGATTAGCCATGCGTCACCTTCAGAATGTCCACCAACGCGTGTAACGCACGTCCGCGATGGCTCAAGCGGTTCTTCGTTTCACTGGGCAGTTCTGCCACGCTCATCCCCTGATCGGGTAGCCAGAACAGCGGATCGTAGCCAAAACCACCCTCGCCACGCGGATGAGCCAATACTTCTCCTTCCCAACTACGCTGAACGATCACCGGTACCGGATCTTCTGCATGGCGTAAATAGACCAACACACACCAGTAACGCGCCGTGCGCTGGCCTTCCGCGCACTCACTCAGCGCTGCCAGCAGTTTCTCGTTGTTACGTTGATCGCTTTTCGGCTCGCCCGCGTAACGAGCGGAATAGATACCCGGTGCCCCGTTCAAGGCATCGACCTCCAGACCGGAATCATCGGCAAGCGCCGGTAACCCGCTTACCCGGCTCGCTTCACGCGCCTTTAACAGCGCATTTTCTACGAAGGTCAGCCCCGTTTCTTCGACGTCGTGGACGCCAAACTCCGCCTGGGGGCGAACATCCAGCCCAAGGGGTGATAGCAACTGATTGAATTCTTTTAATTTTCCAGAATTTCCACTGGCTAAAACGAGCGTATTGGCTGCATTCATAGGGGGCGACTCCTTCACATGATGGGGTCAGTTTACGCCTATAGAGAACACAGCTAAAGGCGACTCAATGTTACTCAGCGTATCTTGTCGCTCAGCGCAGTCATGACCATTATCCACTGTTAAATTCATCTAAAAACAATAACTTGAACTATATATTCAAAAAAATCAATAACAAAGTTCAAATTACTTTTATGATTATTTTGATAACAAATCTTTACGGAATGTAGCTTATAGGCAACACTCATTTGGTCACCTACTCACGCTTTACGCTCATGAGGCCTCCCCAATGTCCCAAGAAAAAACGCACGGCTTGGTGTACATCGTCACCGAAAAAAGCCCCCAGTCGCAGCTTTTTGCCGACTATTTACACGAACACACGGGCTGTACGGTCAGCATTCATTCACCGCGCAGGCCGCTGCCTGCCACCCTTCCCAACAAACTGCTGATCCTTATCGATAGCGATCACATCGGCGTAGAAGCGCTACCCGAGTGGCAGGAAAACCTTCCCGATAGCCTGGCCAAAACCTCACTGGCCGCTTTCAACATCCGCGATATGGACCACGCGCTGGAGGCTTTGTCTTGTGCCCAACTCAAGGGGGTCTTTTATCGTAACGAAAGCCTGGAAGTGATTTGTAAAGGTATCCACGCGCTGTTGGAGGGGGAGCTGTGGATGTCGCGGGATTTGATGGCCCGTTTGATTCTTTTTTACCGAAAGTACCAAAGCAACGCGTTTCGCCCTGCCTGTGGCTTGACCAATCGAGAAATGGAGATCATTTCGTTACTCAGTGCAGGCTCTTCGAATCAGCAGATTGCCGACAAACTCTTTGTCAGCGAGCACACGGTCAAATCGCACCTTTACAACATCTTTCGAAAAATCAACGTGCACAATCGAATTCAAGCGCTCAATTGGATCCATCAAAACCTGGGACCCATTTTGCCTAATATCGAAACGGCGCGCAGTCTGCAGCGGCATCCGCAATGACTCAATGAGAGATAAGCATCATGGCTGCTAAGCATAAAATTTCTATTGCTCTCTTATGGTGTTTAACAAGCATTGCTAACGCTCAACCAAATGAGCCAGCCGATGCATCGTCACTTACCAGAAATGAGCAGGCCGAGGTAGATGCGATTAACCAATTATCGAGCCCGGATGGACCAGAGATACAAGGCCGGTCAACTGGCAGTAGTGAACTGACCGGAATCATGGTCGACCGTACCATCACCATGGCAGGAAAAACGTTCTACCGCGCCTTTAGCCAGCGAGCAATGGATAACGTCATCATTGGCAATGCCACTATCACCATTCAAGAGCGCCCTGATGCTCGATGGGGCAGTCAGGTATGGGTCATGGAAGGCAGCCGGATGTACTTTAGAACGCAGCTTTCTCCAAGAATCAGCGAGGCTGATCGCGTAGCGGGAGACGCTGTAAAAATCGTCGAAGACGCACTGCTCCAACAGCAGCTCTCAGCCGCTTTGACCTCGGATAGAGACTTGGGGAAAGAGGAGATATTTTGATGAAAACGTTAAAGAAAGTCGCCAGCATAGGACTAATGACGATAGCGGTAACGCAAGCACAGGCAGGCAACTTGATCTATCAGCCCATCAACCCTTCGTTTGGTGGTGACCCTTTTGTGGGTAGCTACTTGCTGGGTAAAGCACAGGCACAGGACACGACGACGGACCCGAACACACGCAGTGTACAGTCTCTATCATCAACGGAACGTCTACTACAAAACTTGGAGAGCCGGTTGATCTCCCAATTGATTTCTGATGTCAGTCGTGGAGAAGTCGACGAAGGTAGTTTCGATAGCGACGAGTTTGGCGTTGTCGTCAGTGATAGTAGCGGACAGTTAGTGGTTCGTGTCGTCGATAAAATAACCGGCGACGTGACTGAAATTAGCGTAGGCGGTTTATTCAACCCTTAATGATCAAAAGTACGAGTAACAAAAAAGTACGGCTTAAGTTATTCAGGGGAACAACATGAAAATAATTGCCTCGATCGTCATTGCTGGGTTACTCAGCGGATGCGCTGGGATGGTAGCCACGTCGGAAAATTTAGAGGGGGCACAAGCAACGCTGACACCAAGAGGTGCTACCTATCAAGACCTGGTGTCGTTACCACCTCCCGCCGGAAAAATCTTTGTCTCTGTGTATGATTTTCGAGACCAAACCGGACAATATCGACCCGCCCCGGCTAGCACCTTTTCAACGGCCGTCACCCAAGGGGCCGCTGCTATGCTCACCGGCGCGCTCGCTGATTCAGGCTGGTTCATACCACTGGAACGGGTAGGCTTACAGAACCTATTAACCGAGCGACGCATCATTCGCGCTGAGTTCGAGCGTTTTGGCCAGCCCGATACCTTGCCGTCACTACGCGCGGCTTCCGTCATGCTCGAAGGAGGAATCATCGCTTATGAATCCAATATTCGAACAGGAGGAGCGGGAGCGGAGTACTTCGGTATCGGTGCATCAGGTCAATATCAAGTAGACCAAGTAACCGTCAATTTGCGTGCGGTAGAAATATCCACCGGTGAAATACTTGCCAACGTCACCACCACCAAAACTATCTACTCCAAAGAACTCCGAGCCGGCGTGTACCGGTTTATCGACTTTAGGCGTTTGCTAGAGGCAGAGGCAGGTATCACCACGAACGAACCTGTACAGTTAGCGGTGATGTCCGCTATCGAGTCTGCGGTGATTCACTTGATTGCACGTGGGGTGGAAAACCGTCTTTGGAACTTATCACCAGGAACCAATCTACAGGATACGGTTCTAGGTGACTACCTCAACGAACCTATACCTATGCTTTAAGTAGCTATTCTATCTATTAATCAAAGCCGCTTCCTTAAGCGGCTTTTTTATTAAAGGCTTCTATCTTTCAGGCTATAGGTACTAGTATTAAAAAACTCATCAATTAAGATTAAAACCATAACCTATATATTCATAAAAAACACCAACTTTATAAGTTAAGGATTAGAAAAATTTCCGATAGCGCCTTCTTTTAAATCGTCCAAACTCAACACAGGAAACAAAAAGACACATAACGTTTCAAAAGGAAGGCCCAATGAAACCGTTCAACCAATTACCAGCCCATCAAAAGACAGGATCCGTAGCCTCCTGCATGGCATTGGTAATGGGTGTCTTACTAACCAGTTTAAATCCAGAAGCTTCAGCAAACGACCAGTTCATTGACAGCATGTCTAGAGTCACACAATACGTAGAGTCTCAAGATGTCAGCCATTTAAAAGGCAATGTGAGCATCATTCAGCAGCAAGGCATTAACAACAGCGCGAGCGTCGTTCAATCTCGTTCAGCGAATTACCAATTTAAAAACTTCGCTTACATTAAACAAACTGGATATAACAATCAGGCCAATTTGATCCAGCACAATGGCAACAACATTGGCGTGATTGTTCAGCAAGGCTATAACAATAGCGTTACGGCTATTCAAGAAGGGAACAGTGTTGGAGTTGCACTGAACGCTATTCAAATTGGCTTTAACAGTAACCTAATGATTTCACAATCGGGCAGTGGCCTACGCGATGTAAATGTCCACCAACAAAACTACTCGGGCACTTCACGACCGGTCACTATCGATATCAACTGAGTCGCACCTGGCTTCTCAGTTCACCACCAAAGCAAGTTGATCGAAATAAAGGGGAAACACCATGAAACTGCAACTAACCGCTCTTGCTGCCGCTGTTAGCTTAGCTTTGTCCAGCGCTGCTATAGCTCAAACAACAGTAACATCGAATTCAAACCTGAACTATACAAGTATTGGCCAGCCTCAAGGAGGCGGATATGGTGTCGACAATGGAAATTCAACCGTAGATAATGCCGAATGGACAGGTTTTCCGCCATCCCGTGATGGAGCGTTTACTACGTTTCAGGATGAATTGGATAACATGGACGGCTCTACTGCAGGCCCAAATGAAAACTTATCGACCATTGACCAGACAGCTACTGGTACTACAGGCAACCAAGCAAGTGTAACACAGAGTGGTGGTTCACAAAACGAATCAAACGTAACACAAAACAAATTAAGTAGTACTGGCTCAGCATTAAAAGCTGATGTCATCCAAATTGGTAATAGTAACCGATCAGATGTTGATCAAGAGCTTAGCACAGGTGCTATTGCAAATATTTCGCAGCAAGGTGATAGTAACCTGTCTCGAGTAGATCAGTTTGGAGCCGACCGTAATGGCGCGGATGTATCTCAAACCGGTAATGGCCACCAATCGATTATTCATCAGGGAGTACTGACTGGTGGAGCAGCTGATAATAATGCATGGGTAAATCAAACTGGCGAAAGTAACCAAAGTTATATTCGTCAGCAGTGGTCTGATAACTATGCCGATGCTAACCAAAGTGGTATGGATAATATTAGCCATATTAAACAAGCAGGCGATGCTAATATGGCAATGCTGGATCAAAGTGGCGATGAGAATACGTCCTACATTCTGCAAGGTTCGGCGGGGGTTGGCGACTTCAATACCGCATATGTGGATCAGTCCGGTAGTTATAACGACTCATATGTATCCCAACTAAACGGCAATGATAACAAAGCAAATGTTAATCAAAGTGGCACATATGGAGAGTCTAATGTGTTACAAAATGGTAACAGTAACTTCGCTGATATCTCACAATCAGGAGAAGGAGATATCTCTTGGGTAATTCAGAACGGTGACAATAAATCTGCCACTGTCGAACAATCAGGTGTGGGTGTTCCTGGTGCCGAATTTAATGAATCGTTCATTATTCAAAGTGGAGCAGGTGCGCACACAGCATATGTCAATCAAGCACATGCTCCTGCTGGCGGTTGGAATAACATTTCAACTATCACTCAAACTGGTACAGTCAACGCATCTGCGAGTGTGATGCAGACAGGTAGTGGCAACCGCGCTTCCACTATCCAGTATTAATCATTAGCCAGTCCAATATTCTCATACCGCCCCTTCCGGGGCGGTTTTTTTGTGTGTGCGCCAGGCATGGCGCGCAGCGCCTGACTGGCGCTGTTTCCGAGGGTGGTGCCTTGGAATGACTTGGGGGTGAAAGTCCCCTGCACGCCCGGCAAGGGGAAGTGCTAGCCGACGGCAAGGGTGTCTCCCGCGAGGGAGAATCTGAAGGCAGCCCGAGGCAAAACGCTGGCCTGACGAACAGGAAGCGGATACGAGGCGTCATGGCGGGGTGAGGTGGCACGCATCACCAAAGCCCGATACTTGCACGGAACGCCATGACGTAAATCCGACAGGCATAAGCGGGAAGGTCGCGCGTCTTACCCTGGGAGGTCTGGTGGTCTGCCACGGTGCTACCGGCGTCGAGAGGCGACGGGATGGGTCACCAGACGTCAGCAGAGGCCATAGTAAGTGCCGATTCACCCCGGCACCAAGGGCCGAACATGAAGAACCGCGAGTAGGCGATGACGTCTCGAGGATCGATCATGAAGACAGACACTGACGCTGATACCGTCACCCACCCAGAGGGGCAGGGGCGGAACCCTGAGTCCCGGCCGGTGGGCGTCGAGACGGTCCCGGCGTCGTCATCGTGGACGAAAGCGGAGCCCGCCCCGCTCATGGAGGCCGTGGTAGCGAAGGCCAACATGGCGCGGGCTTACCGGAAGGTGGTTGCCAACCAAGGCGCACCGGGTGCCGATGGCATGACGGTGGACCAGCTGGCCGATCACCTGAAACAGTACTGGCCGACGCTGCGTGAGCGGCTGCTGGCCGGTGAGTATCATCCCAGCCCGATCCGAGCCGTCGAGATTCCCAAGCCCAAGGGCGGGACGCGGCAGCTCGGCATCCCCACGGTGACCGACCGGCTGATCCAGCAGGCGCTGCTTCAGGTACTGACGCCGATCTTCGATCCGACATTCTCGGCATCGAGCTACGGCTACAGGCCAGGGCGCAGTGCCCAGCAGGCCGTCTCGGCGATGAAGGCCCATGTCACTGCCGGCCACCGATGGGTGGTCGATCTTGACCTGAAAGCCTTCTTTGACCGGGTGAACCACGACCTGCTGATGGCGCGGATCGCGCGCCGCGTCCGCGACAAGCGAGTGTTGCGCCTGATCCGAGGCTATCTGGAAGCCGGGATGTTCCAGGACGGCCTGGCCGCGCCACGCCGGCAGGGCACGCCCCAGGGTGGGCCGCTGAGCCCACTGCTAGCGAACATCCTGCTGGATGACGTGGACAAGGAGCTGGAACGCCGCGGTCACCGCTTCTGCCGCTACGCCGACGACCTGCAGGTATACGTCAGGAGTCAGCGAGCGGGTGAGCGCGTCATGGCCAGCCTGAGTGATTTTCTCGGGAGCTCACTCAAGCTCACGGTCAATCGCGCCAAGAGCGCAGTGGACCGCCCCTGGAACCGGGGGTACCTGGGCTACACGCTGACCCGGCACAAGCGGCCGAAGCTGACGCTGGCCAAGGCCAGCCTGCAGCACCTGATGCAGCGTGTCCGCGAGATCCTCAAGCGTGGCAGGGGGCGCAACATACGGCGCGTGATCGAAGAGTTGACCCCGGTCCTACGGGGCTGGGCCAGCTACTTCAGCCTCGTCGACGTGAAGCGCCCGTTGGAAGCGCTGGATCAATGGATGCGACGCCGACTACGTTGCGTGATCTGGCGGCAATGGAAGCGCCCACAAACCCGGCGCCGGAAACTCCTGGCACTGGGTCTGGACGAGCAACGTGCCTGGAAGTCAGCGGGAAATGGTCGAGGCCCTTGGTGGAACGCCGGAGCGTCGCACATGAATCAGGCCCTGCCACGGAAGTGGTTCGACCGTCTGGGTCTGATCTCGGTACTCGATACGGTAAGATGGCTTAGTCGTTCTTCATGAACCGCCGTGGTACGGAACCGTATGCCCGGTGGTGTGGGAGGGCGCCGGGGGTGACCCCGGCCCCTACCCGATTGTCACCTAACGCACCACCACCGTCAGCGTGCCGCCCTTGCCTTGGGTTGAAGAGCGCGAGCGGTTGCTGCCTTTGACGATATCGACCTCTAGCCGCTCGTCGTCACTCAACAACTTGACCGTTCCTTCTAGGGTGTCGCCTTCAAAGGTGAATTCTGCGGGTACAGTGCCGCGGGTTTCAGGATGTTCGACAGTTTCGCCGTTATGGGTAATGCGCCACTCGGCGGAAAACTCAGCGCCGGGAGAGCCGCTCATGGTGATGTGGATCTGGGTCATATCCTGCTCCTGTGCGGCTAGCCCTGAGATGGGCAAGCCAAGGGTAAGTACGGCGATAAACAGCGTGCCGTATCGTCGTGAAACGTGCCAAGCCAATGATCGTTTCATGTTAGCTACCTCATTAACCACAAGAGCCGCTCAACATGAGCGGCTCTTGCAGTGTAGCAGGCGTTCTAACTACCAGTTACCTAGTGTTACATAACAGCAAAGGCTTTTTCTGCAGCATCCAACGTTAGCTGAATATCTTCCGGTGTGTGGGCACTCGACATAAAGCCAGCTTCATAAGCGGAAGGTGCGAGATAAACACCGTGATCAAGCATGGCACCAAAGAAACGGCGGAAAGCATCGGGGTTGCAAGCGGTTGCCTGCGCAAAGTTATCCACACGGGATTGCGAGGTGAAGAACACGCCGAACATGCCGCCTGCAGATTGGGTCATCATCGGTACCCGCGCCGCATTGGCGCGCTCTTGCAGGCCGTTACACAGCGTTTGTACGCGCTGGCTCAAGGCATCGTGGAAGCCCGGTACCTGCAGCTTGGTGAGTAGCGCCACACCGGCGGCCATGGCCAGCGGGTTACCCGAAAGGGTGCCCGCCTGATATACCGGCCCCAGCGGAGAGATGTTTTGCATAATGTCGCGCTTGCCACCAAACGCGCCGACCGGCATACCACCACCGACGATCTTACCCAAACAGGTCAAATCCGGCGTGACACCGTAGTAAGCCTGGGCACCGCCCAACGCTACGCGGAAACCCGTCATCACCTCATCAAAAATCAGGATGCTGCCGTACTCGTTACAAACGTGGCGCAGGGTTTCCAAAAAGCCCGGCTGAGGTGGAATACAGTTCATATTGCCCGCCACCGGCTCCACGATAATGCAGGCAATTTGCTCACCGATCTCTGCAAAACACGCCTCTACGCCTTCCGGGTCGTTGTAGGAGAGCGTGATGGTGTGCTCGGCCAGCGAGGCCGGTACGCCCGGAGAGCTGGGCTCGCCGTGGGTCAAGGCACCGGAGCCCGCTTTTACCAGCAGGGAGTCCGAGTGGCCGTGGTAGTTACCTTCAAATTTAACGATCTTATCGCGACCCGTGGTGCCCCGCGCCAGCCGAATCGCTGACATGGTGGCCTCGGTGCCCGAGCTGGTCATCCGCACCATTTCCATAGAAGGAATCATGTCGCAGATCAGGTCTGCCATGGTGGTTTCCACGGCGGTGGGGGTACCAAACGAGAGCCCGTTATCCAACCGCGCACGCACGGCTGCCAGTACGTCTTGATCGGCGTGACCGGTGATCATCGGCCCCCAGGAACCAATGTAATCAACGTAGCGGTTGCCCTCCACATCAAAGAGGTAGGCACCCTGCGCACGCTCCATGAAGACCGGCGGGCGGTGCAACCCTTTGAAGGCACGCACAGGAGAGTTCACGCCCCCAGGAATATGGCGACTCGCGAGGTCAAACAGTTCAGCAGATGTGGTCATGGCATCCTCAATGTAAATGGCTTACTACCAATGAGATCAAAAACGCACGGAGCGTGGCAAGCGATTCGGCAAGCACTGCCCACTCGGGGGTTGGTAGCCGTGAGACAAGCTCTCCCAGGTAAAGTGCTGCGCCTGTTCACACGCCGTTGGTAAGCGCTCACCTACCGCTAGGCGCGCTGCCAAGGCCGACGCGAGCGTACAGCCGGAACCATGAAACACTTCCGGCAGCCGCGGCCATTGCCACTGGCGAGTGGTGTCGGGCGAATGCAGTGTATGCACCACTTGCTGTGCCGTACCGGGTAATGGGTCATCCGTTGCCGTTACTAACACTGCTTGGCAACCCTGAGACAGTAGTGACACCGCACGGGCGGTATCATCATAAGGCTCATGGATCTCAGGCGTCAGTGCCGCTAACTCAAAGCGGTTCGGGGTTAAGATATCCACAAGCGGTAGCAGCCGATCACGATAAAGTGCTTGCAAAGCAGCTGTGGATAACATAGTGCCTCCCCCTGCTTTGAGAACCGGGTCAGCAACCACGGGTACCCCAGGAAAACGGCGAATAATTTGCTCCGCAGCGCGTAGCGTAGCTTCATCCGCCAGCAGGCCGAGCTTAATCGCAGCAATCTGCATATCACCGACGGCTTCGGCCATTTGCCGCATGGCGCCAGGGTCGGCGGGCATCACCCTAGAGACGTTGTGGCAGTTCTGCACAGTCATCGCCGTGGGGATCGTCACCGCCCAACCGCCGCAGGCAGCAATGGCTTCGCTATCAGCGACCAGCCCGGCACCGCCCGTGGGGTCATGGCCCGCTAACACTAAAACGACGGGGGGAAGGGGTTGGCGCATCAAAAGGGCTTCACAACCGCCAGGAGAATAATCGCGACCAGCGCAATCACAGGGGCTTCATTGAACCAGCGAAAGAATACGTGGCTCTTGGTGCAGCGCGACTGGTCAAACTGCTTCAGGTAGATCAGGCAAACGTGGTGGTAGGCAATCAACAGCGCAACCAGCGTGAGCTTAACGTGCATCCAGCCCTGGCTAAACCACGCAGGCACCAAATAGAGCATCCAACCACCAAAAATCAGCACCAGGATCATCGATGGTGTCATGATGCCGCGATAGAGCTTACGCTCCATAGTTTTGAAGTAAGTGATCGCTTGCTCATCGCCTTTGTCGCGTGCCATGGCGTGGTACACATAAAGTCTTGGCAGGTAGAACAGTGCGGCAAACCAAGTAACAACGGCCATCAAGTGAATAGCCTTTACCCATTCGTACATGGTCTCTCCTTAGGCGGTGACGTATGGCTAGGAATCGGTCTCGCGGGCATCTGTTTGCCGAGCGTCAGTGTAGTGGTAATAACGCTCGATCGCGCCCCGGGTAATGATACCTGAAATTCGCTGCTGCTTTGGTCGATAGCCATGCACCACATAAAGCGCCCCAAGCGCGCTGTCTTGAAGCTTTAAAAACGCTTCCGATAGTGTTGCCTGCAAACCAATCGGGGCCATTTCCAGCCGCTGGCCGGGAATCTCCAAAAGATCAATTAACTCATCTTCCGGCGGCACTTCTCCATCGAGCGCCTTATCGTGCTCCAGCAGCCAGCGGGCAAGCTCTGCTGCCTTTAGCCCCAGTACCGGCTTATCCTCACTGGAGCGCTCAATCACCAGCCACATGGGATTCGTTTCTAGCAGGCGGCGCGCCTGGTCGAGAGTGATCATGCGCTCGGTACGCACCAGCTGACGCTCCATCACGGCAGGCACCGACACTCGGGAAAGCGCTTGCATCAGCGGCTGCTGTAACGGATGCAATCCATAGCGTACTGAACTAATGAAAAAACCTTCACACCCCGTCAACTGCCGCGACGTTAAGCAGGCCACCACCACGACCAGCATCCCCGGTAGCATAATCGTCGGTGTATGAGTGAGTTCTAGCAGTGCCATCAACGCCGCCAACGGTGCCTGAAGAACAGCCCCCATCATGGCTGCCATACCGAGCATGGCATAAATCCCTGGGTCAGCAGCTTTCTCAGGCCATAGCCAGCCCCCTAACATACCGCCTAGTGCACCAGTGGCCGCCCCAGCGACCAGTACCGGGCCAATAATGCCGATCGGCACGCCGCCTGCAACGGTAATCGCAGTAATCAACAGCTTGGCAACCATCAGCGCCAATAGCACATTGATCGCCAACTGATTATTCAGCGCTGCCGCCACGCTGTCGTAACCAATGCCTTGGATTTCAGGAAACCACCACGCCAATACCCCGGTGCCGACACCCACGACGCCCAATCTCAACCACAGCGGCAGGGTTTGTAGGCGCTGACTTCGTGAAATATGAATGAAAAGCCCAGCCATTAAACCAATCACCAAGCCAATCACCACGATCCAGGGCAGGTTCATCAGCGAGCCTAGCGCCACCTCAGGAATCCGAAAGGCAGGCTCGTTGCCATACATCACCTGAGCCACCAGTGCGCCCATGGTGGAGGCTAAAATCACCGGCATAAAGCTCATCAGGGTGTACTCCATCATCACCACTTCCATGGCGAAGATCACCCCAGCAATGGGCGTGTTGAACGAGGCCGAAATGCCTGCTGCCGTCCCGCAGGCCACCAGCACCCGCAAACTGTTATTGGGCAGCCGCAGCTTTAGCCCTAACCCGCTGGAAGCCGCCGCGCCTAAATGAATCGCAGGGCCTTCGCGCCCGGCGGATAAGCCACCCAACACGGAGACGACCCCCACCCACCATTGGTTCAGCCAGTTACGCAGCGGAAAGCGCCCCTGGTGATAGGTAAGACGCTCAATCACATGGCTGACCCCGAGCTTGCGCGCAGCGGAGCGCTGCCGATATAGCAACAGGCCAATCAACGTGACGGCGACGATCGGCAGAAGTGCTCTCAGCCACGGTGATAATCCTTCGAAGGCTTCCGGATCCCCCTCCGGCATATAGAGCACCGCCCCGGCTTCAAGCAGCAGGCGAAACGCCACCATCACTGCCCCAGTAATCACCCCAGACACCAACCCCAGCACACACAGCTGCGGTAAGGCATCCACGTTCGCCAACTGGCGGCGAAAGCTCTCTAGGGTGAAATCTGACCGAGATAAACGTGCCACAACGTCCGTCCTTGCGTTTGTTGTTCGTTTCATTGTCTCGCGTTGCACAGCGCTCTTAAGCGCTGGCTCTCTTGTGTATCATAGCTGGATACACTTCAACAGCCTGGCCACACTGATTAGGCTGTTAATTATTCAAGCGTTGGCTGTGCGAAGCACACAAGGAGTGGTTTGTGATTAACGTTGGCATTGTAGGCGGCACCGGTTACACCGGCGTCGAACTTCTCAGGTTGCTGGCCCAGCATCCCCAGGTAAGCGTGAAAGCCATCACCTCTCGCTCAGAAACGGGCGTGAAAGT
This sequence comes from Halomonas sp. 707B3, assembly GCF_024158645.1. Classification (NCBI taxonomy): domain Bacteria; kingdom Pseudomonadati; phylum Pseudomonadota; class Gammaproteobacteria; order Oceanospirillales; family Halomonadaceae; genus Halomonas; species Halomonas sp. 707B3. The sequence continues at coordinate 4,486 of NZ_JAMZBE010000073.1, read as the reverse complement.
GTGCGACATGTACCCCAATTTACGCGGCCACTACGACACGCTGGCGTTCAGCGAACCCGACGCCAAAGCGCTGGGCGCGATGGATGCGGTCTTTTTCGCCACGCCCCACGGCGTTGCCCACGCGCTTGCAGGCGAGCTGCTGGCTAACGGAACCCGGGTGATCGACCTCTCCGCTGACTTCCGCCTGCGGGATGCCGACGAGTGGAGCCGCTGGTACGACCAGCCCCACGGCGCGCCGGAACTGCTGGAAGAAGCCGTCTACGGCCTGCCTGAAATGCATCGCGAAAAGATCAAAACAGCGCGTTTGATTGCCGTTCCTGGCTGCTACCCCACCGCCGTTCAGCTAGGCTACCTGCCGCTGTTAGAAGCGGGCTTAGTTGATCCGAGCCAGCTGATTGCCGACTGTAAATCCGGTGTGACCGGTGCTGGCCGCGGCGCTAAGGTCGCCTCGCTGCTCGCCGAGGCCAGCGAATCGATGAAAGCCTACGGCGCGGGCGGCCACCGCCATCTGCCGGAAATTCGTCAAGGCTTGAGCGACATGCAGCCCAACCCGGTGGGGTTGACCTTTGTGCCCCATCTAACGCCCATGATCCGTGGCATTCACGCCACGCTCTACAGCACGCTGACCGCCGAGCCAGGCGACCTCCAGGCACTGTTCGAGCAGCGCTACGCCAACGAGCCGTTCGTGGATGTGATGCCCGCCGGCAGCCACCCGGAAACCCGCAGCGTCAAAGGCAACAATACCTGCCGGATCGCGGTCCACCGCCCGAGTAACGGCAATACGGTCGTAGTGCTCTCGGTCATTGACAACCTGGTGAAGGGCGCCTCTGGTCAAGCCATTCAAAACCTTAATTTAATGTTTGGCTTTGACGAGCACATGGGGCTCAATGCCCCCGCGCTGATGCCCTAACGTTTGAGGAATTCCCAGCAATAGTTGACCAATTTGCTGGGAATTACCCATAATCACCCCCCAATGCGGATTATTCGTTCTTAAAGCTCGCGGGAGGTACCCATGAGCGGTGCAGAAGCTTTTGTTCCAACCCCTCTGTTACTGTCAGACAGCGCACGCAAGCGCATCAAAGCGTTAATGGCTGAAGAGAGTAACCCGGCGCTGAAACTGCGCGTGTATGTTACCGGTGGCGGCTGCTCAGGTTTTCAATACGGTTTTGACTTCGCGGATAACGTTGCCGAAGACGACACGCTGATTGAGTTTGGCGATGCCACGCTGGTCGTCGACCCGCTCTCGTATCAGTACTTGGTCGGCTCCACGGTCGATTATGAAGAGGGCTTAGCGGGCGCACGTTTTCGTGTCCAAAACCCAAATGCCACCACCACTTGCGGGTGCGGTGCCTCCTTTATGGTGTGACCAACGTTGGTGGCAACCCCTTCCCCATGACTTGACGCCTTGGCGGTTTCTCGCCAAGGTTGAAAGGTCAATAACGTTTGCTTGCCCGATTTATAAGAAAAAAAATTCTATAAACAGCGCAGCAAACCACATAAAACATGGGGAAACTAATGAAACACTTACTCACTACCTCTGCCATTGCGACCGCCATCACACTGGGCTTGGGCAGTACCACCGCGTTTGCACAAACGCCGTCTGTTAACGTGGCCACTGACCCAAGCTTTGTGCCTTTCGAGATGCTCGACCCCGAGACCGGTGAAATGATCGGTTTCGACATGGACATCATCAACGAAGTTGCTGAGCGCGCTGGCTTTGAAGTCAACCTCACCACCATGGAGTTCTCTGGCATTATTCCCGCCGTACAAACCGGCAGCCAGGAGATCGCCATCGCGGGCACCACCATTACCGACGAGCGTTCCGAGGTCGTCGACTTCTCTGACCCCTACTACGATTCCGGTCTACAAATCATCGTGCGTGCCGATAACGAAGAGGTTTCTTCCATTGAAGACCTTGAAGGCCTGACGATTGCCACCAAAATCGGCTCCACCAGCTACGATTTTCTCCAGCAAGAGCTAGGTGAAGACGCCGATATCACGCCCTACCCCGGCACCGCTGATATGTACATGGCACTGCTGGGGCGCAACGTTGACGCCGTTCTTTACGATGCGCCGAACGTTGCCTACTTCTCGCAAACCCGTGGCGAAGGCCGCACCAAAGTGGTCGGCCCGCTGTATGAGGGTCAGCAGTACGGCATCGTGTTCCACAAAGGCAGCGAGTGGGTAGAGCCGACCAACGAAGCGCTGGCCGCTATGCGTGAAGATGGCACCTACGATGAGATCTATACTAAGTGGTTCGGTGAAGCACCCAGCGCTGAGTAAGTAGCGCATAGACCATAACCAACGCTTAAAGCGACTCTCACCACAGGGCCGGGCGGCCATTTCCCCCGGCCCTGTGTCGTTGTTCCTCTTGCCTGGAGATAACGCGTGGACGTTAACTTTCAGTTTGATTGGTCGGCTGCCTTTAGCTCGATCCCCTACTTGTTACCCGGTATTCCCTGGACCCTACTGATTTCGTTCGGTGGTCTGGCGATTGGTTTTTTCATCGGCATTTTCTTTGGTCTTTTGCGCATTAGCCCAGTGCGCTGGTTACGCTGGCCAGCCATTGTGTACATCGAAGTGTTCCGTGGTACGCCCATTCTGGTGCAGGTACTGTTTATTTTTTATGGCTTGCCACAGCTCCTGGGCGGGCCTATCAACGCGTTGGTCGCCGGTATTGCCGCCATTGCCGTCAACTCCGGTGCCTATATCTCTGAGATCGTGCGCGGCGGTGTGCAGTCCATCGAGCGCGGCCAGCGGGAAGCATCGCTATCGCTTGGCCTCTCCCGAGTACAGGCCTTCCGCTATGTTATTTGGCCCCAGGCACTGCGCCGTATGATTCCACCGCTGGGCAACCAGGGCATTATCAGTATCAAAGATACCTCGCTTTTCTCCGTCATCGGGGTCAGTGAGCTGGTACGTCAAGGGCAGATCTATATCGCCACCACCTTCACCGCGCTAGAGGTCTACTTCATGGTGGCGCTGATGTATCTCGCCATTACCTGGACCCTCTCACTGGTGCTGCGTCAACTCGAAAGCCGCGGCCTCGCCGGACAATAAGGAGCGCACAATGACCTCTACTCAAACGCCTATTGTGCGTATGCAAAAGCTCCACAAGCACTTTGGCAGCCTACACGTACTCAATGATATCGACCTGGAGATCGTTCCGGGTGAAGTCGTCGTGGTCATCGGGGCCAGTGGTTCCGGTAAATCCACGCTCATCCGCTGTATCAACGGCTTGGAAGAGTTTCAGTCAGGCAGCCTGGATGTGGACGGCAATACGCTGCTACCCAACGGTAAAAGCAGTCAGGCGCTGCAAACCATCCGCACCGAAGTGGGCATGGTGTTTCAGCAGTTCAATCTGTTTCCCCACTTGAGCGTGCTCGATAATGTCACTCTCGCACCGATGAAGGTCCGTGGCTGGAGCCGCCAGGACGCCGAAGAGACTGCCAAGCGGCTGCTGGAGCGTGTCGGCATTGCGGATCAGGCCGGCAAGTACCCCAGCCAGCTCTCTGGCGGCCAGCAGCAGCGGGTGGCGCTGGCGCGTGCGTTGGCGATGGAGCCGCGCCTCATGCTGTTCGATGAGCCAACCTCAGCCCTCGACCCCGAGATGATTGGTGAAGTGCTGGATGCCATGCGGGAGCTTGCTAAAGAGGGTATGACCATGGTGATCGTTACCCACGAAATGGGCTTTGCCCGTGAGGTGGCCGACCGCATCATCTTTATTCATAAAGGCGAAATTGCTGAACAAGGCACCCCCGAGCAGCTGTTTGATGCCCCTCAACACGAGCGCACGCAGTCGTTCCTGGCACGGGTACTGAAGCACTAATGTCGTGCTAACCATGCGCTCTTAAATAGCCAATATTGCGCTTAAAACGTCCTATCTAATGGCCTGTCTTCATGACAGGCCATTTTTTTTGCCTGTGGATACTATTTTTTACACGCCCCTCGCTACTTCGCCACGAAGCCCACCATGAGCGCTTATCAGCATGATTTGAGTATGTGAAGCAGGTTGTTCACAGGTGCGGTAACAAGCCAGGTACCCAGCGGTGGATAACCCGTTGTCAGTCAGCCTTGTGGGTAAGTCGCACTTTCATCCACAGCTCCAACACCGCTTCTACGCAGGCACTCCGCTGCTTAATCACCTAAAGGCCAACAATGTAAAATACTGATAAAACTAGCGTTAGTAGACTTATCAACAGATTTTGTCCACACCAGTAGTTACTACATCAACAGAACTTCTCTTATTTATTTTTATTTTGTTATTAATAAAGACAGAACCCTTAAACCGGGGTGTGGAAAAACCTGACGGTTACCCACAGGAGGTTTATACTGGCGGGCTTATTCCATCAGCACCGATATGCTGACCACATCATCCGTGCCAACAGGCACAAGACGAGGGGTCTCTTGAACTACCCCGACCGCTTTGACGTGATTGTCATCGGCGGTGGCCATGCGGGAACTGAAGCCGCACTGGCCTCTGCTC
>NZ_JAMZBE010000072.1:0-18650 GCF_024158645.1 Halomonas sp. 707B3 | reverse complement strand
GTTTATCGGCTGGGCCGGAAGGCACAATGACCACCTGCTGGTCTTGCTGTGGGTGGCTTTCAGCGTGCCAGTTTAACGTAATCACGGCGCCTGTCGCCCAGTGCCAATCTTCCCAGAAGGCTTCTTGCAGGCCTAGCACACAGGGGCCTTGTACTTTTAAGTGAGTATCGCGCCAAGGGCCATGTTTCGCACTCTTGCCCAGATACTCGTTGCCTACATTGAAGCCGCCGATCCACCCTTGCTTACCGTCGACAACAGCGATTTTGCGATGGTTGCGGAAATTAAGTTGAAAGCGATGTTTAAGCCCACGAGACGAACGGAAAGGGCTTACTTCTACCCCACTCTCACTCAACTCTTTTAAATAACCCTCGTTAAGCTTGCGGCTACCAATTTCGTCATATAGGAAGTAGACACGCACACCGCGTTTAACCGCCGCTATTAAATGCTGCAGCAACTGCCGCCCAAGCTCATCATCGCGAACGATAAAGAACTGGATCAGTAGATAATCCTGCGCTTGATTAATGCCTGCAAACAGGCTGTCAAAAGTGGCATCGCCATCAATTAACAGCTCGGTGCTATTGCCTTTCGTCAGTGGCATCATGGCCAACTGCTCAACCGCTTGAATATCGGTATTGTCGGAAATAGCCACATGCGGCTTTACGTTATGTCGATAGCGAACAAGCACTCGGCGCAACACCGAATCCCTGGCGCCTCTAGCCGTGACATACCCATAAAAACGTGGCCTGCCAAACAGCCAGTACGCTGGCACCGCCGCATAGGGAAAGGTTAGCAGTGAGATAATCCACGCCACTGCACCCTGTGACGTACGGCTCGACATTAATGCCATCACCGCCGAGATCATTCCCAGCACGTGAATCAGCATGATCCCTGTCCCTAGCAACCAAGAGGTCATTCGCTATTCCTCACCATCCGTTAGGACCTGTTATTTCTGACTACCCCATACACAGGAGCCCCGTTAGAACGGGGCTCCTGTGGTTAAGCAACGCCTATATCACCTCAGCGTATCATGCTTTTTCGGCAATAATTTCTTTCCATTTAGCCGGGCCTGTCTGGTGAACAGAGGTGCCTTGGCTATCTACCGCGACCGTGACCGGCATGTCCTCCACCTCAAATTCGTAGATGGCTTCCATTCCCAGGTCTTCAAAGCCCACCACGCGTGACTTTTTGATCGCTTGGGCAACCAGATAAGCAGAGCCACCCACCGCCATGAGATACACCGCTTGGTTGTCACGGATCGCTTCAATGGCAGCTTGGCCGCGCTCTGCTTTGCCGACCATGCCTAGCAAACCAGTCTCTTCCAGCATCGTCCGAGTGAACTTATCCATCCGCGTAGCCGTGGTGGGGCCTGCAGGGCCAACCACTTCATTGCCTACAGGGTCGACTGGGCCAACGTAGTAGATAAAGCGCCCTTTCATATCGACCGGCAGCGGCTCGCCTTTGGCGATCATATCCACCATGCGCTTGTGGGCAGCGTCGCGGCCCGTCAGCAGTTTGCCGTTTAACAGCAGCGTATCGCCGGGCTGCCAGGTTTTGACTTCTTCAGGCGTGACAGTGTCTAAATTGACACGCTTGACGTTATCGCCCGTTTCACGGGTAATCTCTGGCCAGTCTTCCAGCTTCGGAGCAGGCAAGGCCACAGGGCCAGAACCATCCAGCGTGAAATGCGCATGGCGGGTAGCTGCACAGTTGGGAATAATCGCCACTGGCTTGTTGGCAGCGTGGGTCGGGTAATCTTTGACTTTGATATCCAGTACCGTGGTCAGGCCACCTAGGCCCTGGGCACCAATACCGCTTTTGTTCACCTTATCGAACAGCTCAAGGCGCAGCTCTTCGGCACGGTTGCTGGCACCGCGCGCCTGCAACTCTTGGATATCGATAGGATCAAGCAGCGCTTCTTTGGCAATTTCCATCGCTTTTTCAGCGGTACCGCCAATACCAATGCCGAGCATACCCGGCGGGCACCAACCAGCGCCCATTTTGGGGAGCTGTTCCATCACCCAGTCGACCACGCTATCGGAAGGGTTGAGCATGGCAAACTTCGATTTCGCTTCGCTACCGCCGCCCTTCGCCGCCACATGGATATCGACCTTATCGCCCGGCACAATTTTGTGGTGGATGATGGCGGGTGTGTTGTCTTTGGTGTTCTGACGCTTGCCATCCGGGTCAGCAAGAACCGAGGCACGTAATACGTTATCCGGAAGTTGATAGGCACGACGCACGCCTTCGTTAATCATGTCGTCGAGGCTTAACTCGGCGTCCCATGTGACGTTCATACCCACGTGAACGAATACGGTCACGATGCCGGTATCCTGGCAAATTGGGCGGTGCCCTGTTGCGCACATACGTGAGTTAATCAAAATTTGAGCAATGGCATCCTTTGCGGCGGGGTTCTCTTCACGCTCGTAAGCGGCGGCCATCGCATCGATGAAATCTTTCGGGTGGTAGTAAGAGATGTACTGCAGAGCATCGGCAACGCTTTGGATCACGTCGTCCTGGCGAATCACGGTCATGGATTAACAGCTCCTCGGTTATCGTCTTGGCTGCAGCCTTCGCGGCCGTCTAAGTGTGCGGGAAGTATACCGTATTGAGACTCACGCGGCAGCCAATGCACCGAGTAACCGCTTGCTGTTACGTAGCGCTTTGGTCTGATTGTTTAAACATAGTCATCAAGATAACGGTATAAACTTATCCTAAGGAGAAGGCTGGCATTGCGGGCAGGCGTATAGCCGCCGAGACCCGACCATCATGCGCTCAATCACACTGCCGCAACGATGGCACGAGAGTCCGGCGCGCTCAAATACGCTGAACAGCCATTGGCGGCGAGGCTCGCCAGAGGCAATGGCTTGTTCAATCCAAGCTTCCTGATTGGTCACCCCCGCCGTTCGGTAAGCGGTTCGGGTAATCTCGACAATATGCGATGACAGCGTACTTAACTGCTCGTCGGTAAGATCGCTAGGCCGCTGCTTAGGGTGCAGTTGGGAAAAGAATAGAATCTCCGAGCGCAAGTAGTTGCCTAAGCCTGCCACCAGCCCCTGATCCAAAAGCAGTGTCCCTAGGCTTCTACGCTTAAACTCAGGCATTAGTAGCCGCTGCTTCACATCACCTGAGCTGACCTGTTGGCTGAGCAAATCGGGGCCCAATCGAGCAAGAAAGGGGTGATGCGCCAGCGACGACTCTTCCCAAAGCGATATATCCGAGGCGCTGTACAAACTGGCGGCACGCCCTTCTGCCACTAGCCGAACACGCAAGGAGCGCGACGTGCTAGGCAGATTATCTTCTGCATGCAATTTCCACACGCCGTATAGCTGATTGTGAGAGTAAAGCACCCGCTTATCGGCAAACCGAATCAGCATGGCCTTGCCCCAGGTATCCACGGCCACCACTTTCACACCGATTAGCGAACCTGCTTGGCTAGCGAGCTCTGGAAAGGCAAACCACACATCATCCAGCACTTTACCGCCAATCTGTTTTTCAATGCGATCCGCTGCGCGGCGAATCTCTGGACCTTCAGGCATCGCTTATCCTAGCGCCAGCTGCTTCTCTTTCATTTGATGGAGCTGGTCGCGCAACCGCGCCGCTTCTTCAAACTCGAGGTTTTGAGCCGCTTCAAACATGGCATCTTCAAGCTTACTAATGGCCGTGAGCAAGTCTTGCTTACTCATGGCAGCCACATCGTAACCACCTTCAGGCTCGGCCACCTTACGCTCATTGCCCTTACGCCGACTGCTCTTCTTACCTGGTGTCTGCGCGGCTTCTAGGATATCTGCAACCGAGCGGGTAACCGTCGTGGGGGTAATGCCGTGCTTCTCGTTATGCGCCATCTGTTTATGGCGCCGACGCTCGGTCTCATCAATTGCTTTCCGCATGGAATCCGTAATGCGGTCGCCATATAAAATCGCTTTACCATTGGCGTTACGCGCTGCACGACCAATGGTTTGAATTAACGAGCGTTCGGCGCGCAGGAAACCCTCTTTATCGGCATCCAGAATCGCCACCAAAGAGACTTCAGGAATATCCAACCCCTCCCGTAGCAAGTTGATGCCCACCAGCACGTCAAACTTGCCCAGGCGTAGGTCACGGATAATTTCCACCCGCTCGACCGTATCAATATCGGAATGTAAATAGCGCACGCGAATACCGTGCTCATCAAGGTAATCAGTCAGGTCTTCTGCCATGCGCTTGGTTAAAGTAGTAACGAGCACCCGCTCTCCTACCGCTGTTCGCAAACCAATCTCCGACAGCAGATCATCGACTTGCGTGCTGGCCGGGCGTACTTCAATTTGCGGATCCAACAGCCCTGTCGGCCGAACGACTTGTTCGACGATCTGGCTTGCGTGCTCAGCTTCATAATTGCCTGGCGTGGCGGATACGAAGATCGTTTGTGGCGAGATAGCTTCCCACTCCTCAAACTTCATGGGGCGGTTATCCAACGCTGACGGCAGGCGGAAACCATACTCGACCAGTGTCTCTTTACGAGAACGGTCGCCTTTGTACATCCCACCTACTTGGGGCACGCTCACGTGTGACTCATCGATAAACAGCAGCGCATCATCCGGCAGGTAATCAAAAAACGTGGGCGGTGGCTCGCCAGGAGCACGGCCAGAGAGGTAGCGAGAGTAGTTTTCAATACCGTTGCAGTACCCCAGCTCCAGCATCATCTCAATATCGTAAAGCGTACGCTGCTCAAGCCGCTGGGCCTCTACTAAACGCTCGTGCTTACGCAGCCACTCCAAGCGCTCTTTGAGCTCTGCTTTGATGGAGTCGATGGCTTCTAGAATGGTCTCACGAGGCGTCACGTAGTGGGATTTTGGGTAAATCGTCATCCTTGGGACTTGCCCGCGCACATCGCCAGTGAGCGGGTCAAATAAACGGATAGAATCGATTTCGTCGTCGAAAAGCTCAACGCGCACCGCTTCCTCATCCGAATCCGCCGGGAAGATATCAATCACGTCGCCGCGCACGCGGTAAGTACCGCGGCGGAAATCCATATCGTTGCGGGTGTACTGCAGCTCTGCCAAGCGGCGTAGGAAGGCGCGTTGGTCAATCAGCTCACCACGAGTGAAGTGCAGCCGCATCTTCAGGTATTGGTCTGGATCACCCAAGCCGTAGATCGCCGATACGGATACCACGATTAGCGCATCACGGCGCTCCAGTAACGCTTTCGTAGCGGAAAGACGCATCTGCTCAATATGGTCATTGATTGAGGCATCCTTCTCAATAAACGTATCTGACGAGGGCACATAGGCCTCGGGCTGGTAGTAGTCGTAGTAGGAGACGAAGTACTCAACAGCGTTATCGGGGAAAAACGATTTAAATTCGCCGTACAGCTGTGCCGCCAGGGTTTTGTTCGGCGCCATCACGATGGTGGGCCGCTGAAGTTGCTGCACCACATTGGCCATGGTGAAGGTTTTACCTGAACCGGTGACCCCGAGCAGCGTTTGATGGGCAAGCCCGGATTCCAAACCACTGATCAACCCGCGTATGGCCGCAGGCTGGTCGCCCGCAGGCTGAAATTTTGACTGCAGACGAAATTCCTTGCTCATCGTTGCTCCTGTTGAGGAAGTAGGCCTACGCGGTATGGGTCGCTATCTCTATCGTTGCCTGGGTCATCAGGCGCTGAATCGGACAGCGGTGGCTAATGTCTTCCAGCTTTGCTCGCTGTTCTGGATCGCTGATGCCATGCAATTCTAACGTCACATCCAGCTTATAAACGCCTTTGCGCTCTTCGCTGTCGTCACGCTGAACCTTGACGGTGATGCCTTCCAGTGGCCACTGTTTGCGCTTGGCGTACATTTGGACCGTAATGGCCTTACAGGTTCCCAACGCGATATCGAAATAGTCGTGGGGGTCCGGGGCACTATCATCGCCCCCCACCGCAGTGGGTACGTCGGCATAGAGATCTTCCATACCACTTACCTCGATACGCTGACGAAAAACGCTATTTCGTTCGCTAATCACCACGATAGGCGGATGCATTACGATACCTTGATGCGAAGATTAAGTTTTTCAACCGCTTTAATTAGCGCTTCTCGCTTAGCACGACCTTCCACTTCCGCCCCATAGCGCCCCACTTCGGCGCTATCGACGCCGTCAAGCATCATCAGTGCGGTGGTGATTTTGTTAACTTGTTCGGCGGTAGTGACGCCTTGAAAGCTTAATGATTGAACTGCCATGCCGCGTCCTTTGCTGAATAATTGTCAACTCACATACAACGGGACTGTATACAGGAGATTACCTATGCAAACCTGATACAGGATAAAGAGTCTAGCATGCTCCCAAGGCCTTGCAATCTGCCTATCCTGCCCACACTTTTACAAGCACGCTTTACTGACACATCTCACTGACTACGCCCAGGAGTGACTATGGCCACCGCGAACACGCAGCCCCCCAGCGCCGTACGTTTGACCCAGTATGCCGCGCTCGATATTCAAGGGGCCGATGCGGAGAAATTCTTACAGGGCCAAACTAGCGCACAGGTGGGTTTGGCGAATGGCACTTTCGCACCGCTCACCTGCTTCTGCACCCCTAAAGGGCGCATGTTGGCCAATGGGCAGTTATTGAGGCTCGGCAGCGACCATTTCCGCTTGGTACTAGATGCCTCTCTTGCGGACGGACTGCTCACCCATCTGAAAAAATTTGCCGCTTTCTATAAAGCAGAGCTTTCAGTGGTAGGCAGCGTCACGTTTGCAGGCGCCAGCGAGCCTGCAGATACGCTTGCCAATCAACTAGACATCACGCTGCCCGACCAACCTTATACCCACACTACCAGTTCAAAGGGAACGGCGTTGCGGATGCCCGGCAAACCCCGTTGGCTGTTGATGTTTGAAGAGGATGCCAGCGACCTCGTCAACAGTGATGATGCATTACACAACGAGTGGCAGCTTGCAGATATTCGCAGCGGTCTTGCTTGGCTTACCGCTAAACAGCAGGATCACTTTCTCCCCCAAATGCTGAACTGGGAAGCATTAGGCGGCATTAGCTTTAAAAAAGGGTGCTATACAGGCCAAGAAGTCGTCGCCCGCGCTCACTTTCGTGGCCAGGTGAAAAAACGCTTAGTTCACGCTAGCGTTAATGCGGCCACCCTTCCTGAGATTGGCGAGTCGCTGCTTGATGACAACGGTAAGACGTTGGGAGAAGTGGTCAGCAGCGCATTTAGCGGCGAGCAGCAGGTAGAATTGCTAGCGGTGATGAATACCAAGGTCATGGAAGAGAATTTAGCAGTTTATTGTCAACAGCAGCCTATCACGCTGTATGAGATGCCCTACCCCATTGAGCGCTTGGACCCAGAGCAGATCGCGGCTCAGCTTGCTTGAGGTCAGGAATTGGTCTCATCGCCTGTTAACTTAAATACTCGTGCGGCGTTGTCACTGCTCAGCGCTGCCACGGTATCAAAAGATTGCCGACGCAGCCTCGCCACCTCCTGAGCCACCAGCATTACCCGAGAAGGCTCATTCCGCTGGCCCTGATAACCGCTTAACGGCATATCGGGGCTGTCGGTTTCCAGCACAAACCCATCATCGGGTAGTTTTGCCACCACACGGCGTAACTTTTGAGCGCGCTCATAGGTCACCGCGCCGCCCAGCCCCAGCACATAACCAAGGTCCAAAAACTTGACGGCCTGCTCGTAAGAACCGGAAAAGGCGTGAACGAGCCCGGCGCCTGGCAGCGCTTGCTGACGAAGCCGCTTGCTGACCGTATCATTTGCCTTAACGCAGTGCACCACCACAGGCAGCTTGCAGCGTTTAGCGATGTTTAACTGCTCATCAAAGTAGTGCCATTGCTTATTCAGGCTATCCGTAAAGCGACCATCAATACCGCATTCGCCAATGGCGACTGGCCGGGCTGGGTAAGCGCCAGCAAGCTGCTGAAGTATGAGGGTTTCGAGCGCTTTCAAATCATTTGGCTGGTGCTGCTCAATGAAGTACGGGTGAAGCCCTAAGCAGATGCTGACATCGTCACGCTCACCCAGCGCTAGTACGTTTTGCCAACGCGCACGCACCGTGGCAGGTACAATAAAACGGCAAACGCCCACTGCCTGGGCGGCGTCGATCACGGCATCACGATCCGTATCGAACTCCGCAACATCCAAATGGCAGTGGGCGTCTATCAGCATATTGCTCTCTTTAAGACGTTTAATGCTCGCGGGTAGGCTGGAAGCGAATATCCGGCCAGCGCTCCTGGGTCATTTGCAGGTTAACCCGGGTAGGCGCGATATAGGTCAGGTAACCGCCGCCATCAATGGCGAGGTTAGTACTGGCCTTGCGCTTAAACTCTTCAAGCATTTTGGCATCGTTGCAATACACCCAGCGGGCGGTTTGCACGTTAACGCCTTCATAAATGCAGTCGACCTTATACTCTTCCTTCAAGCGGTGAGCGACAACATCAAACTGCAGCGTACCAACCGCCCCTAGGATCAGGTCGTTGTTATCCATCGGCATAAAGACCTGAGTGGCGCCCTCTTCCGACAGCTGCTGCAGGCCTTTCTGTAGCGCTTTCATCTTGAGCGGATCTTTCAGGCGCACGCGCTTGAAAAGTTCAGGCGCAAAGTGAGGAATGCCGGTAAAGCGCATATCTTCACCCACGGTGAACGTATCACCAATTTGAATAGTGCCGTGGTTATGCAGGCCAATAATATCGCCCGGCCATGCTTCTTCCACTTGAGAGCGGTCTGAGGCCATAAAGGTCAGGGCGTCAGCGATTTTGACGTCTTTACCAATGCGCACATGGCGCATTTTCATGTTCTTTTCGTACTTGCCGGAACACACCCGTAGGAAGGCGATACGGTCCCGGTGATTCGGGTCCATATTGGCCTGAATTTTAAATACGAAACCGGTGAAGCGATTATCATGGGCGGTCACTTCGCGCGTATCAGTTTCGCGGGGCTGCGGAGCCGGCGCGTGCTCGACAAAGCCGTCTAGCATCTCACGCACACCGAAGTTACCCATAGCGGTACCAAAATAGACCGGCGTTAGCTCACCACGACGGTAGGCTTCCAAGTCAAACTCATGGGAAGCACCTCGCACTAAGTCTACTTCCATACGCAGCTCTTCCGCCTGCTCTTCACCTAGCACGGCGTCAACTTCTGGGTTATCTAGCCCCTCAATACGCTTGTCATCAGGAATGCGACTGCCCTGACCTTGGGTATAGAGATGAATAACATCATTATAGAGGTGGTAAACCCCTTTAAAGTGACGCCCCATGCCTATGGGCCATGTCATGGGCGCACATTGGATGTTCAATACTGTTTCTACTTCGTCCATCACTTCAATAGGATCGCGGATATCGCGGTCCATTTTGTTGATAAACGTGAGGATAGGCGTGGTGCGCAGACGACACACTTCCATCAGTTTGATGGTGCGATCCTCGACGCCTTTCGCGCCGTCGATGACCATCAGCGCGGAATCAACCGCCGTCAGCGTGCGGTAGGTGTCTTCAGAGAAGTCTTCGTGCCCCGGCGTATCCAGTAGGTTGACGATACGCCCACCATAGGGGAACTGCATCACCGACGTGGTCACCGAGATGCCGCGCTCTTGCTCCATCTTCATCCAGTCAGACGTAGCATGACGATCATTGCGTTTACTTTTCACAGAACCCGCTAGCTGAATCGCATTCCCGAACAGCAGCATCTTTTCTGTAATAGTGGTTTTACCGGCATCAGGGTGCGAAATAATCGCAAAGGTACGGCGTAGCTCAGCTTCGCGCGCTAATTGGGCGTCAGACATGGAGTTCTCTAAGATGGTACAACGTGATGACTTAAAACGTAGCGCCAAACCTTCGGCGTTGTGTGTGCCTATGGTAACGCAACTCGCCTTCAACGGCATACCACCACGTGCAGAGAGCTTTTTCTGTAGATATAAAAAACGCCGACAGAGTCGGCGTTTGAGTGCTTTTACCACAAGAATTAGGCGTAAGTGTTTACCTGAGTACCCACACTGCCTTCTTGCGCCAAATTTTGCTGAGCACCAGCATCTGAAGAAGCCAGCACCTCGGTGATTTGCTCAGCCTGCATATCAAGAGCTTGTCGGAACATTTGCATTTGCGCCTGTTCAGCGGTTTGCGCTTGATTCATATATAGCGCTGTACTAACTGCATTGCTCGCAGCTACATCCATACTGCACCTCAATCTATTGAGTGACTTATTCAGCGTAGCAAACCCAACCTGACTAAGCCACATTTGTCACTTTCCATTATGTAACAGGGTGAGGCGCTCCGTTTAAAATCGATCTGCTCGAAAGGGAGTCATGTCGATTGCTGTTGGCTTTTCTTCCATCATATCAACCAACAGCTGGCCAGTAGCGGGACCTAGGGTAAAGCCCTGATGGCCATGCCCGAAGGCTAACCATAGACCCGCATGGCGCGGCGCTGGGCCAATGACGGGCTTCATATCTGGCAAGCAAGGCCGTGCGCCTTTCCACGCCGCGCTATCTTTTCGCTCACCTAGCGGGAAAATTGTCCGCGCCACTTTTTCGGCAGCGCCCAGCTGCTCTTCATCCGCGGGAGATTCAAGGCGGTCTAGCTCTGCCCCCGTCGTCAGCCGCACACCTGCATTCATCGGTGCCAGCAAATAACCGATCTCGGCGTCCATCAACCAGTAGTTTAATTTGGCCATTGGCTGTGTCGCGTAGTGCATGTGGTAGCCACGTTTCACAAACGTGGGGAAGTGGTAACCCAGCGGCTTCATCCATTGGCCAGCCCAGGGGCCAAGGGCCATGACAACTTGATCAGCCTCAAACGACTCCGCACTGGTCGTCACTTTCCAGTGATCATTTTGCTGAGTGACACCAGTGATGTCCGCTTGTACCAGTTGTCCGCCCATCGCTTCAAAAGACGCCGCATAGGCAGCCACCAAGCCACCCGGGTCAGCGACTGTCCAGGGGTCTAGCCAGTGAATAGCACCGATGATTTTATTGCCTAGCTGCGGCTCCTTCTCACTCAGCGCTTCGCGATCAAGAACGGTGAACTGTACGCCGTAAAGCTCGCGGGCTTCTTCAGCCTCTTTAACTCGCTTAGCGAGCTTTTCCGGCGTGCGATAGATTTCAAGCCACCCTTCCTTACGCACTAGATGCTCAGCACCAGCGGCCTCAATCATCGGCGCGTGGGCGTCCAAACAGAGCTGAATTAACGAGGCGTACTCAGGCACGATTTTTTTGTAGAGCCGTGACGAAGAGTGGTGCCAGTAACTCAGCAGTGGCGAGGCCGCATTGACCATACCGGCAGGCCGGTAACGGATATCGACCCGACGGTTTGGAAGCACACTCAATATCGTTTTCATATCACGGGGAAACGGATAAGGCCTAACTGCTTCACGCTGGATAATGCCCGCGTTTCCAAACGAGGTTTCGCGTCCAGGCTGGCGGCGATCCACCAGCGTTACTTGATAGCCACGCTTTTGCAGCTGCCAAGCAATACTGACACCCACCATGCCTGCTCCTAAAACCACCGTTTGACGCGCCATTATGATGCACTCCTCTCGCTCTATTGTTTGCCCAGCCATATGCTGTTAATCACACAAGTAACATATTGAAAAATATCACCAATCAAACAGCTTTTGCACAGTTATAAACACTATTTTTAGACATTTTTTTAGTCTTTTATGACGCAAAAAGCTTAATTAAGGATGACTTTGCTAAGCACGGCATAACATTTGCTTAATCTCAGTTAACACTGCGTTTAACACCCCAGAAACCTTCCGCGACAGAAGCCACAGCGCGGCATTAATAGAAGACATCTTTCCTAACAATGCACCATGTCAGTGTTCACCTTGCACCAGATCAGCACAAGGATCACGCCAATGACCGACAGCTTTGATACAACACTCATCGATATGCTTTGGGTACTGTGGGCAGCTGCGCTGGTTTTCGTCATGCAGGCTGGTTTTCTTTGCCTGGAAGCGGGCACCACACGAACAAAAAATGCCATTAACGTCGCTATGAAAAACCTAGCGGATTTTGCCATTGCCGTCAGTGTCTTTTGGCTGGTCGGTTTTGGGGTGATGTTTGGAACTTCCCAATCAGGCTGGATGGGTAGCTCACTGTTTGGATGGGAACTGGAGTCGACCGACACCTGGCTTGTCACTGTATTTATTTTTCAAGCCATGTTTTGCGCAACGGCAGCTACCATCGTGGCTGGCGCAGTCGCCGAGCGGATGCCGTTCCTTGGCTATTTATGGACGGCCTTCTGGATTGCACTACTGATTTACCCGGTATTTGGCCACTGGGCATGGGGCGGCCTGCTGGGCGGAACGCCAGGCTGGCTAGCGGCGCTGGGGTTTATTGATTTTGCCGGGGCCACCGTGGTGCATAGCGTAGGCGGCTGGGTCGCGTTAGCCGCTGTGCTGGTGATAGGCCCTCGTGAGGGGCGCTTTCAAGTAGACAAGCCCCCTACTGCGTTTCCTGCTGGAAATTTACCGCTTGCCATGCTGGGTGCCCTTTTTATGGTACTGGGCTGGTTCGGCTTTAATGGTGGTAGCACGCTGGCATTGAATAGCTCGGTGCCTGGCATTATCGCGAATACCATGTTGGGCGCCGTAGGCGGCATCTTATCCGCCATGCTGGTTGGTTGGCGGGTGCGCCGCTATGCGGATGTGATGTACGCCATTAACGGCGCAATTGCAGGTTTGGTCGCCGTCACCGCTGGCGCTCATGCGCTTTCCTTACCAGCCGCCTTTTTAATGGGAGGCGTTAGCGGCGTACTCATGGTGCTGGCAAGCGAATGGCTATTAAAACGGCGCATTGATGATGCAGTGGGAGCCATCCCCGCACACTTGGTGACCGGCCTATGGGGCACCCTGGCCCTACCCTGGCTGGCAGATCTAAATAAATTAGGTACCTCGCTTAGCCGTTTTGATCAATTCACGGTGCAACTACTGGGCGTGGTGGTGTGCGGCCTATGGAGTTTTGGGACTGCTTGGCTGCTATTTCGTATCACGAGGCGTTTTTTACCCCTTCGCGTCTCCAAAGATGCGGAAAAAATGGGGCTTAACCTAGCAGAACACGGGGCTCAAAATGAGCTTCATCAGCTTCTGGAGCATATGCGCCAGCACGAAAAACAGGGGGATATGCGCCAACGCATTGATGCCGACCCATTTACCGAGGTCGGGGAAATTGCAGCAAGCTACAACCGCGTATCTGCGGCGCTTGAACGCGCGGTAGGTCACACCCGGGTGATGTTACGCAATCTTCGCGACGGAGTGATTACCTGGCAAGCCGACGGAACGCTGACCGGCCTAAACCCAGGAGCGGAAGCCCTCTTTGGTGTTAATGCGGAGCAGTTGATTGGCCAGCCTGTCAGTACGCTACTGCCTAATAAACCGCTTGCGCCTGGGGCGCTGCATGAAATCAAACTGCGTACGGATGATCAGCAGGTACGCTACCTAGAAATTCAGGTAAGCGAAGGAGCCGCTGGTTCAGTCTCAGAGTGTTCGGGAATGGTGCGCGATATTACCGAGCGCAAACAGCTTCAAGAGCAACTGAACCGTGAGCGCGACCTCGCCCGTACCACGCTGGCTTCCATTGGCGACGGCGTTATTACCTGCGACGCCAGCGGCAACATCACGTTTATGAACGCGGAAGCCGAACGATTAACCGGTTGGCCGCTTCAAGAAGTCACCAATAAGCCTATCCAGACGGTTTATCAACTACGTGACGAGCTAAGCGATGAACCGATCAACAACCCTGCCCGCCAAGTGCTCACCCAGCACCGAGCGGTTCATTACAGCGAGCACTGCCAGCTTGTTCATCGCACCAGCAAACGCTATCCCATTCAGCATAGCGCCGCCCCTATCCGTTCCCGCGGTGGCATCACGCTGGGGGCCGTTGTGGTGTTTCAAGACGTGAGTCTGACGCGCAAGCTATCAGAGCAGCTTAACTACCAAGCCACCCATGACAACCTTACCGGACTCCTGAACAGGCGCGCGTTCGAGACGCTGCTCACTAAATTGCTTGCCCAAACGAAGCATCATCATGTGCTCTGCTATCTAGACTTAGATCAGTTCAAAATCGTTAACGATACCTGTGGTCATTTAGCAGGAGACGAACTGCTTCGCCAAGTTTCCATGAAGCTCAAAGCCCATGTGCGCAATAGCGATACGGTTGCCCGCCTGGGGGGCGATGAGTTTGCCCTGGTGCTACCTGACTGCCCACTAGAAAAGGCCAAGATTATTTGTGAAGCCGTACGCCGAGACATTGATCACTTTCGCTTTGCTTGGCAGGGGCACACGTTTGGTATTGGCGTCAGTATTGGCTTGGTAGCGATCGACAAGGAACATCCCAGACGCTTATCTGATACACTACACGCAGCCGATGCAGCTTGCTACACCGCCAAAGAGGCTGGTCGCAACCGCATTCACTGCTATCAACCTAACGACCACCTGCTGCTAGAACGTCACGGCGAACTGCAGTGGGTTCAGCGGCTACAAAATGCCCTAGATAACGACGCCTTTCGACTTTACGCGCAACCGATTAGCGCCGTATGCGGCAACGGGCCGGGCTATCGGGAAATTTTACTGCGTTTGGAGGAGAACGGCATACTCATTACACCCGGCAGTTTTCTACCCGCCGCCGAACGCTATCACTTTATGGTCAGAATTGATCGCTGGGTGGTTCGCAACACGTTGGCGTGGTTGGGTGACCGTTATCGCTGCGCGGAGAACCATACCATAGGCCACTGGGGTATTAATTTATCTGGGGATTCGCTATCAGACAGCGATTTTTGTCAGGAGTTGGTACAGCAGGTACGTCGCGCCGGGTTACCTGAAGGCACCTTATGTTTTGAAATTACTGAAAGTGCGGCTATTGCGCAGCTTTCAAAGGTGAGCGAACTGATTCAAGCGCTGAAAGCACTCGGCTGCCGATTCGCGCTGGACGACTTTGGCACCGGACTCTCCTCTTTCAGCTACTTAAAACAGCTATCAGTCGACTATTTGAAGATTGATGGCAATTTTATCCGCAATATCCACCACGATCCGATTGATAGCGCCATGGTAGAGGCGATTCACGCCGTTGGCAAAGCGCTCAATATCGATACAGTTGCCGAATACGTAGAGAATCAAGCAACGCTGGACAAGCTGCGTTCATTAGGAATTGACTATGCACAGGGGTATTTGCTGGGCAAACCGGAGCCTATTACCGCTACAGCAGGTAACCAGATTAAAGTGATGCCGCGATAGAGGGGTATAAAACAGACAAGGGCTAAAAAAGCCAAAAAGAAATGCTTATTTAACCAGCAGAAACGCTGGAGAGCTTTGTAAAAGAAGAGGAGATATAAGAGAGTAAATTACAGGTTAATGGGGTGGATGATGGGGATCGAACCCACGACCACCGGAGCCACAATCCGGGACTCTACCACTGAGCTACATCCACCACAACCTGAAACTTTTAATGCTGCCTTGTCAATGGGGTGGATGATGGGGATCGAACCCACGACCACCGGAGCCACAATCCGGGGCTCTACCACTGAGCTACATCCACCACTGACAAAAAGCAAACTTGAGAATACCCAACTGGAGAACAAACACTGAAAAGTATTTGATTGGCACGCCCAGCAGGACTCGAACCCGCAACCTACGGCTTAGAAGGCCGTTGCTCTATCCGGTTGAGCTATGGGCGCACATAGTGTATCCAGAGTGAATACTGATGAGCACTTGACCACAACCAAAGTTTGGAGAAGCAGACTAACACCTTCCGTGCTAGGTACGTGGTCGGGATGGAGGGATTCGAACCCCCGACATCCTGCTCCCAAAGCAGGCGCGCTACCAGACTGCGCTACATCCCGATTTCTTACCTTAGACGTTGCTGCGTGTCCCGTCTCAAGCGAGGCATATATTACTATTTCTAATTTTAAAGTCAACACTTAAAGTGATTGATTCGATAGGCGCTTTGCCTTGCCGCCCTACCATGCGAAAATTGCCCCCCTTAAAAGCGCGTTCTGCCACCAGCGCTTGTCAGTTTGCTTTGCTTTTCAACCTTCATAGGGATCTCATTACATGACCGCCCAACTCATCGATGGTAAAGCCATCGCCGCTAATGTCCGTCAACGCGTTGCCGAGAAAATTACCGCACGTCAGCAAGCTGGCGCTCGTGCACCCGGACTAGCCGTTGTTGTGGTCGGCGAAGATCCAGCCTCTCATGTGTACGTAAGCAATAAACATCGCGCATGTGAGCAGGCTGGCATTCTCTCTTATCAACATGCCCTGCCAGCGGACACCACCCAGGAAGCGTTAGAGGCATTGGTCGATGAGTTGAATAACGACGCAACTGTGGATGGCATTCTGGTTCAGCTCCCTCTGCCCGCCCACCTCGACGCTCGGCCAATTCTGGAACGCATCCGCCCTGACAAAGATGTCGATGGTTTTCACCCTTATAACCTTGGCCGCCTGGCCCAGCGCTTACCTTCACTACGCCCCTGTACGCCAAAAGGCATTATGACCATGCTGGCGCAAAGCGGTATCGCGGTACGCGGCATGGACGCCACCATTGTGGGAGCTTCTAACATCGTTGGACGCCCGATGGCACTTGAGCTAATGCTGGCAGGCTGCACCACTACGGTATGCCACCGTTTCACCCAGGATTTAGCCGGCCATGTCAGCCGTGCAGATTTAGTCGTTGTTGCCGTTGGCAAGCCCGGCATTGTGAAGGGCGAATGGATCAAACCAGGCGCCGTGGTGATTGATGTCGGCATTAACCGTCAAGATGACGGTACCCTCGTCGGTGACGTCGACTTTGCTGCGGCTGCAGAGCGCGCCAGCTATATCACTCCCGTACCGGGTGGCGTTGGTCCCATGACTGTTGCCACGTTGCTGGAAAACACTCTTGAAGCCGCCGAACGACACGATCAGCAGCATTAAGCACTGAGCGTTTCAACAATTAAACCTCACGAATTACGACGGAGAATGCGACAGTGCAACGGATTGGAATTATTGGCGCAATGGCGCAGGAAGTGAATATTTTAGCGGGGCAGCTTGATAATGCCGAGCGCTACGAGCACGCCGGATTTGTATTTCATACCGGTACGCGCCACGGCTTGGAAGTAATCATTCTGCAATCGGGTATTGGAAAAGTGAACGCGGCGGTTGGCACGGCGATTTTATTAGAGCGCCATCAGCCGGATGCGATCATCAATACTGGCTCAGCTGGCGGGTTTGCCACCGACTTAGCCATTGGCGACGTTATCATTTCCGATGAAGTTCGCCACCACGATGTCGATGCAGTGGTATTTGGCTATGAGCTAGGCCAAGTACCAGGCATGCCGGCTGCCTATCATGCGGATAGCCGTTTGCGCGACATCGCTCGCGGCGCGATTGCAGCGCTTGGCGAGGTAAACGTACGCGAAGGGATGATTGCCACTGGCGATGCTTTTATGGCCGACCCCGAGCGGGTAGCCACCACACGCGCCCAATTTCCCACCATGCTGGCAGTGGAAATGGAGGGCGCTGCGATTGCCCAAACTTGCTACCTCTATGACTGCCCGTTTGTCGTCATTCGCGCCCTCTCTGACATCCCTGGCAGTGGCGACAACCACCTCTCTTTCGAGCAGTTCCTCGATATTGCCGCCGACCACTCATCACGGATGGTGGATCAGATGCTCATCGCCCTGGGCGAAACTAAGTAAGTGTCATCGGCCTAACTGCACTAACGAAAACGGAGCCTTAATGGCTCCGTTTTCGTTGAGACTTATACAGCGCGTTACTTTTTCATCGCCCATTGCAGTGTTTCACCTGCCAGCAGGGGCACAATGGTTTGTCCCGATGCGTAGGGGTAACTCTCCGGCAATACCCATTGACGGCGCTCAAGGGTTACCGTATCCGTATTCGGCGCCAAGCCGTAGAAGCGTGGGCCGTGCAGGCTAGCAAACGCTTCTAGCTTATCCAGCGCCTGCATCTCTTCGAACGCCGTCGCGTATAGCTCGATGGCAGCGGGAGCGGTATACGCACCAGCACAGCCGCAGCTCGACTCTTTATCGCCTTTCGCGTGGGGTGCGCTATCCGTGCCTAAAAAGAATTTCGGGCTACCGCTGGTCGCCGCTTTCAGCAGGGCTTGGCGGTGCTGTTCACGCTTGAGAATAGGCAAGCAGTAGTAGTGAGGACGAATGCCGCCCGCTAACATTTTGTTGCGATTGAACAGCAAATGGTGAGCGGTGATAGTCGCCGCTACGTTATCGGAGGCGCTGGCCACAAACTCAGCGGCCTGCTGAGTGGTAATGTGCTCGAATACCACTTTCAAACTAGGATGACGCGCCAGCAGCGGTTTCATCACCCGCTCAATAAACATCGCTTCCCGATCGAAAATATCGATCTCGTGATCAGTGACTTCTCCATGCACCAATAACGGCATGCCCAGCTTGGCCATCATAGCAATCGTGGCGTCACAGTGAGCAATATCCGTCACACCTGACGCAGAGTTGGTCGTCGCCCCTGCTGGATAGAGCTTCACGGCTTTAACAATACCGCTTTCTACCGCGCGCTTAATTTCTTCAGGTGGCGTCGTATCCGTCAGATAAAGCACCATCAAAGGCTCAAACGCACTGCCCTCTGGTAGCGCTGCCAGGATTCGCTCGCGATATGCTATTGCCTGCTCTGTCGTCGTCACCGGCGGTTTCAGGTTAGGCATAATAATAGCGCGCCCCATTTGCGC
>NZ_JAMZBE010000071.1:0-18933 GCF_024158645.1 Halomonas sp. 707B3 | reverse complement strand
ACGGGCTTGCGAAAGCCAACTTGCACGGGGCGAATGATCAAAAAGTGCTCGCTGGCGGTGATAGGGAAAGTGTCGGCGCCGGCTTCACGGATTCAGGTGATAGCCAAAATGCCATTATGATCACGGATCAAGACAACCGAATCGTTGATGTGAATCGCGCCTTTGAGATTATGACTGGGTATACCCTCAGCGATGTTGTAAACCGTCAGCCCAATTTTCTCTCCTCAGGCTGTCATACGCGAGCGTTTTATAAAGACATGTGGCAATCATTGTTAAACGATGGTAATTGGCGTGGTGAGCTTATTAACCGCCGCAAAGATGGAGAACTACTTTATGAGGCATTATCTCTTTCGTTGATCCATAACGCCCAGGGAGATGTCACCCATCACGTGGCTATTTTTTCGGACACGACGCGGCTTAAGAAGCATGCTGAAGAGCTGCACCTTGCGAGCCATTTTGACAGCCTGACTTCTTTACCTAACCGACATCAAATGCTTAACCAAGTACGTGAAGCTATCGCACACGTCCATGACGGAAACACACTAGCCATTGGTGTTTTAGACCTTGATGGTTTCGAAAAAATCAATAAACAGTTTGGCCATAAAACTGCCGATAATATCTTAATATCTGTTGCTAAACAATTACGAGACCGTGTGGGCACCCAAGGAATCGTGGCACGAATAGGCGGCGATGAATTTGCTTTGCTACTTCCCGATATGAACGCTAAGCCAGATCAATTAAATGCAATCATTAAAAGCTTTGTAGTTGAGCAGCCGGATAGGCTTGATTCACCTGCCATATCAGTAAATGTAAGCTTAGGAATTACATTATTTCCACTTGATAATGCTGATTCAGATACGCTATTGCGCCACGCAGATCAAGCTATGTATCAAGCCAAGCTTCAGGGAGGAAACACGTTTGCCTTCTTTGATCCTGGCCATGAAAAAAAGTTAAAAGCACAACAAACAATGAGGGATGATATTTCTCAAGCCCTTCAAAAAGGTCAATTTGAACTATATTTCCAACCACAAATTGACGCAGCCTCTCTTAAATTGCTGGGCGTAGAGGCACTTATTCGCTGGAACCATCCACAGCGTGGTTTAGTCATGCCAGATCAATTCTTGCCTATCATCAGTGGTACTAATACTGAGTTATCATTAGATGCCTGGGTTATGGAAACAGCCCTAGCACAGCTGTCAGTATGGCAACAAGAGGGCTTCAGCATTAGCGTTAGCATTAATCTAACTCCTCAGTCACTTGTGCATAAACAGTTCATTGACATGCTGCGGGACACGTTATCTAGGCACCCTGACGTACCACCAAATTTCATCTGCATTGAAGTTTTAGAGTCAGCGGCACTGGATGATTTATCCAGCGCGACCAAAATATTAAACTTATGCCGTGAGATGGGCTGCAAAGTCGCCCTTGACGACTTTGGTACAGGTTACTCATCATTAAGTTACCTTCGTAACTTGCCGATAGATTTAGTCAAAATCGACAAATCTTTTGTGATGGGAATGCTGAAGCGCTCAGAGGATCGGGCGATTGTCGAAAGCATTACCTATTTAGCCAAACGCTTTCACAAGCAGGTCGTCGCAGAGGGCGCTGAGAGCGACGCACACATTGAAACATTACAGCGAATGGGTTGTAACGTTGTCCAAGGCTATGGGGTGGCCAAGCCTATGCCTGCAAGCCAGCTCATCTCTTGGGCAACATGTGAGCAATCTGGGAAAAGAGGCAGTAAAAAGCAAACAACATAATTATACAAAAATCATACAAAAAAGCTATCGAGTAAAATAAAAAATAACTTTAGGATATACATTTTGTTATCCTGCTAATATATTTCTTTTGTCATCAACTATCTGGTGTCAGGGAATATATGTTTGCCCTGTAGGCATTCACCAAGCACATGATTTTCAAAATTTAAGAGTGGACACAAAAGGAATTGATATGTATAGCCACTGCCCAGATCACTTATGTAATGGCGATAAATCTACCTATTCGCTTTCAAAATTATGTCTTTCGAGAGTCTGTATCGCCCAATTGGATTCGGTGATCACTAATGAACCATAGATCGACTCTTAGTTCAGGCGACTTTGAGGAACGTCGGCTTCAGGCGCTTGCAGATTACCAGATTCTCGATACGCAGAAAGACGACGCATTTGATGAAATTGTCGAGGCGGTCTCATTGATTTGCGACACTCCCATTGCGGTCGTCAACTTTATCGACCGTGATCGGCAGTGGTTTAAATCTGAAAAAGGACTAGGTGTTCAAGAAACACCTCGCGATATTTCAATTTGTGCTCATGCTCTGCTGCAGCCAGGCGTTTTTGTTGTGCCGGATACTACGAAAGACACCCGTTTTGCTGATAATCCCTTGGTTACAGGAAAGCCTCACCTACGTTTTTATGCGGGTGCACTACTAAAAAGCCGAGATGGTTATCCGCTGGGAACGCTATGTGCACTTGATTATGAACCTCGCGAGCTGACAAAGCGCCAACGTTTTGCTCTCCAGGCATTAGCCAACCAGGTCATGGCCCATATGGAGTTGATGCGCAGTCATCGTATACAGGAAGCGTTAATTAGTGAATTGCAAACCATACGTCAGAAGCTAGAGACATTATCCTCCACCGACTCATTAACAGGCTTACTAAACCGCCGTGCTTTTGATGAACGTTTTCAACAAGAAATAGCTATGATCCAGCGTGGAGCCCCTTCTGGAGCATTAATGCTGATTGACCTAGATAACTTCAAAGTTATTAATGATACTTACGGTCATCAGGGAGGCGATGAAGTCATAGTATGCTTTATCGAGCTTTGCCGTCGGGTATTTCGTCAGTACGATGTGATTAGCCGGTGGGGCGGTGATGAATTTATGGTCATGCTGCCACGAACCAGCCCATCAGATGCTACCCATGTGGCAAGCCGCCTGCATCAGCAACTTGCTGATACGCCTATGATCATTAACAATGGAGCCTCACTTTATTGTACGGTCAGTATTGGTATTTGTGCGGTTACCAGCGCTTGTACGATGGATACATGTTTATCGATGACTGATGCTTTACTTTACCAAGTCAAAGAAGCGGGCCGTAACAGCACTGCGGTTCAAGCAGAAACATAAGGTAAGAGACTTGAAAGATTCTACTTTTAGCTTTCTGGAGGCCATTATAGCTATATAAGCTAAATGGCATTTTCAGCCACAATCAAAAAGAATCGAAGTCATGAATAGGTGCCATGTGAGTTGAAGAAGTCCGATGAACAGCATCAAAGGCATCCTGGAGATCTCTGACTACGTGCTCAAACGTTGGTCTCGCATAATAGAATCCTTGTTGCAGAGAAATGCCAGCATCCATCAGCCAACGAGCTTCTGTGACAGTTTCTACACCTTCAGCAATTAATGTCATGTTCAAACGGCGCCCCAGAGAGACTAGCGTGATCAACAACGTTTGGCGGCGTGGATCGTGATCACAATTCATGACCAGCTCGCGATCAATTTTGAGCTTGTTCGGTGACAAGGTGGTTAGTAAATCTAGGTTGGCATAGCCGCTACCGAAATCATCCAGAGCCACTGTAAAACCCATCTCTTTATAGGCATCGATAATATTTTTAATGTGCTGACGGTCACGTACCTTTTCCGTCTCAGTAATCTCAAAGATTAGCTGATCCACAGGCCAACCGACGCGCTCGGACACCTCTAAGGTCGACTTAATACACGCCTCAGGCTCATAGACAGCATTAGGAAGAAAGTTGATTGATAGTGGCTTATCCATTCCCAACCGACTAGCTAGCTCAATAGCTTTCACCCGACAGGCTTGGTCAAAACGATAAATCAATTCATCGGTGACTTGATTCAGAATAAAAAAAGCCGATTCGTCGTTGACACCCCTCACCAGAGCTTCGTAGGCATAAATTTCGCGCTGAGCGACATCAACGATCGGCTGAAAGGCCATTGAAAACTCAAACGGTATGCCGCCGCTACAATGTGGGCACTGCCCTTCAGTACCATCGCAGTTCACCATAATTTCTTTCCTTATGCTTAATAATATTTATTGCCTTATTCAGACAAAAAAAGCCTTCACCGACTCATAAAAACTATAAAATACAGTCACTTAAGACATTTTTAGCTGTTTTTTTCCGATTTTATTTTACTTGGTCTTCTTGCCAATCAAACCCTTAAGCTAAGCTCTTTTTCACTGCTCAACGTTCTTGAGTAAATGCCTTATTCGCGGAAATAAATACCAAGCACAGTACGATGGCTACATCGTGCTCTGACTCATGCAAATGGCGGAACTGTGGCAGACTCATGTTGATGCCTATAGAAGTATAACCGTGCTAGAGCATGGGACGACAGTGGCAATAACAACTGTTGGTCAAATCTAGCTCCAACATCGAAAATGAATTGCTCAGCACTGTTTGAAATTTCTTCTGCGAATCATGCTGCCGATATGATGCGTGCCGACGTACATTCGGGATGCCTTCACAAGAGATTCTCATCCAAAGGCACTTCGAGTCCTATCCAGAGGGAGTACAATTGATCGTATGGCATTCGTGCAAGAGACATATGCGAACATACGCTTTTCTCAACTCGCCGTAGGCACCAGCATTACGTGGTTATCTTACTCTTCCCTAGGAGCAGGCAGTTGCGCTGGAAGCGACATGATAGCTGCCCGTGTCATCGGCCTAGCGAAGTAGAACCCCTGCAGCAGGTCGCAGTTGCGATGGATCAGATCCTGCTGCTGGGCCCATTCTTCAATACCCTCAGCGACCACCACCAAATCAAGGTGGTGAGCCATGGTGATAATGCCCAGCACGATGGCAGCATTGCTGCGGTTGGTGCTGATATCGTGAATAAAGGCACGGTCCAGCTTGAGCTTATGGATAGGCAAATCGCGTAGGTAGCTGAGGCTAGAATAGCCGGTGCCGAAATCATCCAGAGCGACCCGGATGCCCATCGCTTTGAGCGCATTGATCAGCGCTATGGCAGGCTCAACGCCGTCGAGCAGCACACTTTCGGTGACTTCAAGCTCCAACCATTCGGGCGGTAAGCCAGTTTCATCCAGCGTCTCCTGGAGGTCTGTCAAAAAGCCATCACGCCGAAACTGCAGCGAAGAGATATTCACGGCGACTGGAACCACCCGCCCACCGTCAGCACGCATCGCCTCAGCGTCCTGACAGGCGCGTCGCAGAATCCAGCGCCCCAGGGGGATAATCTGACCAGTCTGCTCTGCCAATGGAATGAACACCCCCGGGGAAATCATCCCTCGCTCGGGGTGATGCCAGCGGATCAGCGCCTCAAGCCCACGGATGCGCCCGCTCACCGCTTCTACAATCGGCTGGTAGTAGAGTTCGAACTGCTCCTCTTCTAGTGCTGTATGCAAGTCGTGGCGCAAAAGCACGGCCTCTTCCGTGAGGCGATGCTGATCACCCTGGTACCAGTACCAGGTATTGCGGCCCTGCCGTTTAGCGTCAGCCATCGCTAAGTCGGCTCGCTGCATAAGCTGGTAGGCGTAATCCACTCCCTCACAGTTGCAGGCTAGCCCGATGCTGGCACTGATATGCAGTGGCTTTTCTTCAATGACGAAAGAGCTGGAAAACGCTCCCAGCAAGCGCTCGGCCATGTCGATGCAGGCTTGGCGATCATGGAACCCAGAGAACAGTAGGGAGAATTCATCACCGGTATTGCGTGACAGAAAAGCTTCAGCACCAACCACCTCTCGCAGCCGATCACCTATCGCTACCAGCAGCTGGTTACCAATGTGGTACCCCAAGCCATCGTTGACGGCCTTGAAACCGTCCAGGTCGATGTGCATCACTACCAGATGCCAATGGCACTTCTTGGCGTTCTCGAACGCATCCTGCAGGCACTCGTCAAAGGCGCTACGATTAGGTAAGCCAGTCAACAGGTCGTGGGTCATCTGATAGGCCAGCTGATCCTGCTGTTCCCGCTGTCGGGTGATGTCCTGCTGAATTCCGATGTAATGAGTGCACACTCCTTCGGCATCGAGCACAGGGCTTAGCGAGAGATGGTTCCAAAAAGGCGTGCCGTCCTTTCGATAGTTGAGCAGAATGACATCTAGGGACTGGCGTTCACGAACCGCCCAACGAATGGCTGTGAGCGAATCTGGGTCAGTGTCAGGCCCCTGCAAGAAGCGGCAGTTGCTGCCTAGGACGTCGTCCGGCCCGTAACCTGTGAGCGCATAAAAGGCGTCGTTAGCATAGACCAGCGGCATGTCTGGCTGAGTGGCATCGGCCATCACCACACCGTTAGGCGTTGCCTGGATGCCGCGCTCCAGCAGGGCGAGTTCGGCGATGGCCTGGGTATTCTCAATGGCCACAGCAGCACTGGCAGACAGAGCCTCAATAAAACCTACCCGGGTATCCTCGCGCGATGTGGACTGCTCATGCTTTAGCGGTAACCATGCGACCATGGCGCCAATAGGCTGGCCATGACGATTGAGTAGCGGCGTGGCGACGCGAAGGGTATCCTCGACCACCTCCATCTGGGTGCGACGGTTGCTCACCGATCCAGCAATCAGCCCTTCCTCCTTGACCCGCACTCTTACAGGGGGGCTTTCGTCATCTTGCGTGGGGTTGTCCCGCAAACAGGCACGTACCAGCTCGCCCTGCTGTGTTAGCTGATAGATAGCACCACCGCTAGCGCGGGTGGCGTCGAGCACGGTGGTCAATATTCTGTCGAGCACGGTATCGATATCGCGCTCACGGCTCAGCGCCACGCTAGTATCAAGGAAGTTGGCCAAGGTTCGCTGCAGCTGGGCAGTGGCATTAGCGAGCTGATCGATTTCAATGATGTTCGAGTGCACGGCCGGGCGTTCGGTGAAGTCAAACGCCTCGATGGCGCGGGTATGGCGGGCGATACGCTGAAGGGACACCACGGGATGGCGGGCAAGCCGTAGGGTAATCAGCACGGAGAGGACGAAGATCAACAGCGCTACCCACAGCTGCTTGGAGAGCAAGCGCCCAGCGTCAAGGAAAAGCTCTTCCTCGGGTATCGCCAACACGGCAATAAGCTCCAGAGAGCCGATCGGGGCCAATGGGATACGCACTTGATACCAGTTCTTATCACCCTGTTCAATGGCGGGACCTCCAGCCCTGTTGGGTTCGAGCGCAAAGGCGTCTTTGAGTGCCTGCGATTCCAACTCTTCTAGCGCCGCTAAGCGAAAACGCTCTTCCCCATCAGGCACCAGCAGCTGCATCGCTTCATGGTGGGCCACCACATTGCCCTTACTATCGACGATGGCAATCTGGCCGGATTCAGTGACACGCAGGCCATTGAGATGTTCAGTGAGCTGCTGGAACGCGATATCGAGGCCAATGACCGTATCACCATCGGCACTGCGTCGGGCCATGGTGACGCCCGGCACCTGGGTGGTAAAGAAAAGGTAGGGGTCGGTAAGAATGGTTTGCTGCGTGTCAGCAGCAGCGCGATACCAGATTCGCTCACGCGCGCTGAACACATAGTCTGGTAGATCGCGGGTCTCGATCAGCTCATCGTCGGTACCAAAGAAATGATAGCGCCCCCGGACGTCCTGGGGCGTCGGCTGTTCTATCGTCTGTACCATGATCTCGGTCCCAGGGGGTGCAGAAAAGCGCTCCATCATCTCGGCACTTAGCAGCGGGCGAAATAGGACAAAACTGCCGTTGGCATATCCAGCATAGACCGCCTGCGCCATGGAATTACCGGCCAGCACTTCTCGTGCCAAAGGCACCAGATCGAGCTGATCCTCATAAGAAAAAGCGGTCACAAAATCACTATAGGACAGCAGGCGAAGCTGGTTGTCAGCTGGTTCGAAGACGCGGCCGATATGCTCGTCTAGTAGAGAGGCAATCTGCGTAACACTGTTGTCGGTAGCCGCCGCCACCGACTGCTGTGTGTCCCGGTAGCTACTGTAACCTAAGGCAGCGACCACAACGCCCGCTATCAGAGTGACCACGATGGCCACGGCAGCGCGTAAAGAGATGCGGAAGGTTCCACGCGTCGCAGATCGATATCGGTTCGGCATGAGTCAGCTCAATATGGGCAATAAAAGCAGATAGCTCTCACTGAATGCTAGCACCATTTACAAACCACTAAGTATTTATTATTGGATGCAATTCAGTATTTATTATCAGAGGTAAGAATGGATAACTCCATCCACATGGAGACTGGTTCAGGTGCTTAGCTTTTCCGCGCTGGCAGTCACGATCTGGTAGCGATCACGGCCAGCTGACTTTGCTCGGTAGGCGGCCTGGTCGGCCAGCCGCATCAGCTGGTCGCCATCGCAGGGCGCTGCATGATCTAGCATCGCCACACCGAGACTGCCGGAGACGCTGACATCGATGGTGGTATTCAGGCTGATGGGGACACGCAAATCGTCCAGCACCCGCTGAAATACGCCCTCTCCCTCGGGGTTACGCAGTAGTAACACAAACTCATCTCCTCCCAGGCGCGCCACGCTGTCCTCAGTTCGCAGCAGAGCGCTAAGTCGACGGGCGACTTCAATCAGCACTTGGTCACCAGCCTCATGACCGTAGGTGTCATTGATAGGTTTGAAGTTGTCCAGGTCCAGCATGCAGACAGCCAGCGACTCACCACTGCGAATGGCATGAGCGATAGCCTGGGTTAGGCGGCTGCTCAGCAGGCGGCGATTAGGAATCCCGGTCAACAGATCGTAATAAGCGATGAACTCTAACTCTTGTTCATGTTGCTTAAGGGTCGTGATATCACGGATATAGCCGTGCCAGAGCGTACCTCCATCCTCCTGTCGCGAAGGAGTGGCACTGCCCTCCACCCAAATCAACCCCACGGATGGATGGTTCACCCGGTAATTGGCGCGCCAAGGCGTCAGCATTTCCGCAGACGCTTGAATACTACGCTTGATCTCTGCTCTGTCATCTGGGTGAATAACCTCGAAGACTGCTGTCGCATCTTGCTCGACATCGGCTGGATGACAGCCATAGAGGTTGAGCAAGCGCGGCGACGCAAAGGGGAAGTGTGAGGTTCCATCAGAGCGCAAGTGGTACTGGTAAAGCACACCGGGTACGTTGTCAGAAAACTCCTTAAACCGCTTAATCCACATTTGCTGAGCGTCGCCCAGGAGGTGTGAGTCAGAGACATCGATGTGAGTCCCTACTACCCATTCGGGGGCGCCCTTAGGCGTTCGGGTTTTAAGCTGCCCGCGGTCATAGATCCACACCCAATGACCATCGCGATGACGCATACGCAGTTCACAGGCATGGTAGGGCGTTTCTCCGCTCAGATGGCGCTCAAGTGCGTCGTTAACACGCGGTGCATCCTCCGGATGCATGAGAGATCGATACACCTCTCTGCTTAGGGGTTCAAGCTCTGCAAGAGAGTAGCCGAGTATCTCCGCCCAACGCTGGTTGCAGCGGTACTCGCCGGTTAGCACGTTCCACTCCCAAGTCCCCGCTCGGGTTCCCTCGATGATCCACTGAAGCCGCTTGGAAAGCTCCTGAGCATTGTCACGCAGCCGTCGCTGACGGCGATAGTCCAACCCAAGCAGGATGAGCAACACCATAACGCTGCTCGCCAGTAGGCCCATGGGAATGATGGTGGCACGGTAACGCTCCCAGACATCAGACCACGCAAAGGCCGGGGCCTCGTCGAAGGGTGGCATACGCAGGTTAACCATTAGCTCCTCGACGGGCGCGTAATCGGCAGGAATAGTGAAGCCGTGGATACCTGCGGCGCGAGCTGCCGGATGTTCAGAGGAAAGATCAAACAGTAATGCGGCGATACGCTTGCTAATATCGTGTGAAAGTGATCGACGGGCGACAAAGGCCCACTCTGGATAAAGAGAAGTGGTTACCGCAAACGAGAAGTCAGCCTGGGCCTTTGGGGAGACGACCTTTAGCTCATCGGGCATTAGCGTGCCGTCACGCAGTTTGGCTTCTAGTACACCCGTTCGTATAAAGCCAACATCGGCTACCCCCGCTCGAACCGCATCGATCACGGCATCGTGGCTACCACCGACTTCCAAGATATTCAGTTCATCGAGGCTGATACCCAGGTTCTGAAGTTCGCCAGCTTGAACGGCAAAGCCTCCCAAAAACTGCCGACCAACCACGGCAATAGAGGTGCCAGGGAGTTCTTCGAGACTATTTGGGCCATCCGCATTTCCACGTCTGATTACGACGCCCCCCAGCTCGGCGCTGGGCTGGCCATTCAATAGCGTCACTAAGGTTGCTAGAGCGCCGGTGAACTCGTTGCGGGTGCGAAGATCAATATAGTGGGCAGGATTGGTGAAGATCAGGTCCAACTCGCCAGCGGCAAGGGCAGCCTGCATCTCGGGCTGCGGCAGCACCCGCAGCGTGACGTCAAATCCGTCCAAGTGCTCGCTTAAGTAATTGGCGAGAGGCTGCCATGCCGCCTCCATGACGGCATTAGGACGGTAAGCGAATACTCCTAGTGTCAACTGCTGCGACTGTGCAGCTCCATAAGCATTGCGAAGAAGGCTATACATAAACAGCGCCACTATAAGTAAACCGAGCAACTGGTTAACAGAGCGATGTTTGAACCTAGGACGGTTTGCTGAATAGCCTTCCATGCTTTGCACCCCGGACCACAGTAGAAAAAATAAATGTATCAGCTTTTGCAGCTCTGTAGCATTTGTAACCTTGTTATCAGAACCACACAAAATCATGAGAAATAAAGGCGCAACCGAGCCTTTCGACAAAGGTCACTAGGCCGGATTCTTTGTGACTTTTGTGTACCACATTGTCCTCCCAATGACGATATGGCGCAGCTTTTCCACTTCAGCGGGGCGTTTTTCAATCTCCACTCGGTGTGAAATCTTGCCCAGCATGTTGGCCAACTGACCCTGTTAGTGCCGTTGGTGTTCAAGAGCATTGCCTCTATTACTGCGCACGCGGCATAGCGCTTCCCAGTAATTCTTTTTAGTTTTATATTTAGCATAATTTGAGATATGAAACGGAGACTTTAATGCGGCCTCAAACAGTAGGCAAGAGTTTAGTGGTGTGCTGGGGCGTATTGATCGCAATCGCTTTCTGGCTATTTGCCTATCAAGACCTCCGTATATTTGCCGATGATGAGGTGTTGGCCCGCTTTCCAGAAGAAGTGGCCCGCGCTGGGATCAGCATATCTCCCCTGCCGAAAAATGCCACAGGGCGGCTTGTGAACTTCTGGAATCCTGACTGTCGCTGCAGTCGCTTTAGCCAAGCGCACATTGAAGACATCATGCAGGCTTACGCAGGGCAAGGTATTGAGTTTGTCGTAGCAGTGCCCAAGAAAAGCTTAGTTAATCAAGCGTTAGTCACGTTTCCTGAGGCATCAAGTGCCGTGGTGGTTGAGCAGCTAGAGGGACTAAGCACGCCGTCAGCGGCTGTCTTTGACGCTCGAAGCACGCTGGTTTACTTCGGGCCATATAGCGATGGTGCATTTTGTGCCAGCGGTGACAGCACACCTGTTGAGCTTATTCTTAATGACGTAGTCGCGCCTGGCGAAGTAGCGCCGTGGCTGAATTTGTCTGCCTTTGGCTGCTACTGTGACTGGCCGGCACCACGCTCCTAATGACCGCACCGATAACAACGCTATCTTTCGATAGAAATGAGGAAGCAATGCAGCTGAACACGCTTGAGCAAGACATTTTTCGCGACCAGTGGGGCGATGCCAGCCGGTTGATGTTTAAGATACTCATCACCCAGGGCCTGCTCGCGTTTGCGCTTGCAGGCTGGTACGGCACATGGCTCGAAGCCGCCATCATCAGCTTGCCCACGGTACTGTTGGGCGGTTACTTGACCTATACCCAGGGAGCAGCGCTGCTCACGCGGTTGTATATGGGTGCTGCCTTTATGGTGATGACGGGGCTGCATATTCATCAGACTCATGGCCTCGTTGAAGCGCACTTTGGCCTTTTTGTACTGCTTGCCATCCTGCTCTACTACAGAGATTGGCGCGTTATCGTGGTGGCCGCAGCAATTGCAGTAGTGCACCACCTTGGGTTTCACGTGCTCCAGACCATGAATACAGGCGTTTACTTAATGCCTGAAGCCAGCCTCACTATGGTGCTCGTGCACGGCGGATACCTGGCCTTTGAAGCGGCTGTGCTTGTTGTGTTGGCCAACCTAATGGCTGGCGAGTATATTCGCTCGCAGGAGGCCTTAGCACAGAGCGACCAAATGGCGTTCGAATTAAAGCATCAGCGCGCGGCACTGCTTGGAGAAGTGGAGCACGCTATTGAGAGCATCGCGGGCCTATCCGGTCAGGTGTCGTCAGCCTCGGAAAAACTCTCTTCTTCGACGGCGCAACAAGCCGCAAGCGTTGAGCAAACCACCGCTTCTCTTGAGGAGCTAAGCACAACAGTGGCTCAAAATGCCGATAACGCACGTAAAACAGAGCGCGTTGCTAATCAGGCAGTGGATGGAGCCAACCAAGGCAGCACATCTGTCACGCAAACGTTACAGGCAATGCGAGATATCGCGGATAAAGTCAAAATCATTGACAACATCGCCTTTCAAACTAACCTACTGGCGCTTAACGCCTCTGTAGAAGCTGCCAGAGCCGGTGAGCATGGCCGCGGCTTTGCGGTGGTCGCAGCAGAGGTGCGTAAATTAGCCGAAGGCAGTCGGCTGGCTGCTCAAGAGATTAGCGATACATCGTCCCAATCTCTCAAAACGGCTGAACAGGCTGGCGAGCGTATTCAAGAGCTAGTTCCCGCGATTGAGCGCACGGCTCAGCTGGTGCGAAGTATTGCTGCCAGCAGCCAAGAGCAATCACAGGGTATTGAGCAAATCAATAAAGCAACTTACGAATTACACCAGGGCGCTCAAGACATCAACCTGCTGGCAGAGCAGCTTGCTGGCACATCGTCTGAAATGGAAGAAACAGCCGTTGCCCTACAAAGAGAAACCGCCGTGTAGGTGTCCATCCCGACCTCACCCATCAGCAGTGTCCACATCCGGACACACGATGGGCGAGGCCACAAGCTATTGAAAACAGTGATTTAGACAACTATAGCTGTAAAGGTGACACCTGTTCCGATCAAGTTATCTTCTGCACTCTACCTAAGGTAATGAAAGGAGCTTACTCGTATGTCGGAAAGCAGCAGCATTTGAATTGATGCTCGATGGCACTGTCGAACAGGAAATGACAGAAGGATTTGCTTTCGACGACACGCTATTACTCCCCACCCTTTTAGGGTCGCGTTGAGTGTGATCAAATCCTAAACAGGTATAAATCTCACCGCCTTGAGGCGGCACTTTGACACCGCTACGCCTGAGCAACACCCAGCGGGCGAGAAGGACCGAAATGTTCAAAATGTCGGCGATCTGCCTCTACACCTAATTCAGCTAAAGCGAGATCGAGTGACGTCATAAACCCCTGCGGTCCGACGAAATAACAGCGTGGACTCCGTTTTGGCAAATAGTGGGCCAGCATCTCTCGATCAATACGGCCAATATGATCAGCTGCATTTCCACGTTCATGAATTCGAATAGCTTTAAACCGTTGTGGGTATTTTGCTTTCAGGGCCTCTATTTCGTTTTTAAAAGCTTCATGATTTGCATCCAAAGCCGCATGCAGATAAGTGACTTCGCGTCCCAGTGCCAATGCATGGCTTGCCATCGGCAGCAGAGGTGTTTGACCGACGCCACCACTGGCAAACAGTAGAGTCTCATCACCTTCAACCAGGGTGAGATCCCCTGCCGGAGGTAACAACTCGACACTATCGCCTTGTTGCATGACATCATGGAAATGACGGCTGACGAGCCCCTGCTCTTCGCGCTTAATCGAAATTCTATAGCTGCGGTTATTTGGAAGATCAGAAAGGCTGTAATGTCGGTAAACGCTTTCCCCGTTGATGGTTAGGTGCAGACCGATGTACTGGCCGGGTTCATAGTCGGCAACAGGCTGACCATCTTCAGGTGCTAGTACAAAAGAACGGATAAGAGCACTTTCTTGTTTGACACTCGCAATCTTGAAGCGACGAGTCCCACTCCATCCACCTGGACGCTGCTCAAATTCAAGATAACGCTTGTGCTCAAGGTTAATCAAAAGAGCCGCCAATTCGTTATAAAGCGCCTTCCATGCATCGGCGACGGCGGGTGTGACAGCGTCACCTAACACCTCACCAATGGCTGCCATTAAACACTCGCCAACAATGGGGTACTGATCTGGCTGGATTCCCAACGAAACATGTTTACTTACAACAACGCCAAGTGTAGCGCGAGCTTTGGCTGGATCATGACGCAGCTGAACATACGCCAGCACTGCGCTGGCTAATGCACGGGGTTGTCCGCCACTTTGTTGGTGTACCTCGTTGAAAAGCGGCTTGACTTCCGGATAGCGGGAGAACATCAGCGGATAAAAACGCTGAGTGATGGAATCTAGATGTTGAGCGACAACGGGAGCGGTTGCCTCAATCATGTGTTCTTGCGCATAAGTTAGCACGGATAAAACCTCATTCTTAGGACGCCCATTAAGATGCATTTAAAATGCATCTTAATGCCCAGCCATGGAAAAACCAACCCTTCATCGCGATTGATCCTCTGCTCAAGCACCATGAGAGAGTTCCATCGCCGACGCCGTCAGCAGAGACCAGCCGGCCAACGCCAGCCTTGACCGCTAACAAAATCAGGCTCATAACGCCAACATCGTGGGTCATGATCAACCAAATAAGTGAAGCCGCTCAGTTAGCTCAAAAGCGTAGATGATGAAGTGCTAAGCATAGCTGGAACGCTCTGGTTCTAGGCTTTCGCCCACCAACGTGACCACCGTATGAAGGAGCTGATTCGAGTTGGCAAGGCCACCTGGGGGTGCCCTACTTAAGCTAAACCACATTTGATTGAGATGGTCTCGAGTACGGTCATCGCGTCGTGTTCTGTTTCGTGCAGTAGATGCTACGACATGCCGAGCTAATCTATAGGAACCCTAATGAATGAGCGCTGCTTGAGTGCCATGCCGTTGGCGAGCCAGTGATTCAACGCCCTGTAATAGCCTGGTGTTAGAGGTGGGATATGCCGAAATCGTCAGTTAAGACCGAATTGGAAGACCAGAAGCTCGCCTTTGCGGTACCGACGTACAAAAAAGACATAGAAGCACCCACTCATGGTGGCATGCACCGACGGTAGGAATAAGTGAGACGCATTAAAAACGCTACTACTGGAGGTAGCGTTAAGCGCTAATCGCAGGAATACGCATTAATTTTGCTAATTGGGGGTGCCGGTCGACGAGTAAATCCGCCAATGTGTAGCAATTAAGAACATCAAAAAAAGCGGACAACGCTTCGTTTAAAATCGGTTTCAGTCGGCAGGCAGGCGTGATGATACAGCCGTTTTCTTCCTGAAAGCACTCGACTAAGGCTGTGTCGTGCTCCATCTCGCGCACTAGCTCACCTAGCTTAATAGTGGCAGGGTCACGGGTTAGTATAATGCCGCCATGCTTGCCTCGAATAGCAGTCACATAGTGCTTTTGGCTAAGCTCCTGTACGACTTTCATCAAGTGATTGCGTGAAATGTTGAAGGTATCAGAGATTTCATGGATGGTAGAGCGTTCCTCACCTTTCGCGGCAAGATAAAGCAACACACGTATTGAGTAGTCTGTAAACCGGGTGAGACGCATGGCGCTTGCCCTGAATGTTGAGTTTAAATGGCAACCCATATTCAACGAGCGGTTGCTAAGATGCAACAGAGGCACGCGCTACAGCCATCAAGAAGGCACGTGCCGCTTACTCTGTCGTTGGTGAGCCAGATCGAATTTCAGCCGCAGGCTCAGCCTTCAGTATCATTGCCAAATACAACAGCTTACACACACTACAATGCTCATTTGTTGCCTAGCCTCTATAGAGGTGAGTCAATTCAGAGCATTGGAGGGCTTCGTCAAATACACATGGCGCTGGGCAACCAAGGTAAGAACGGGCGGTGCCAAGGTTATCTACTTTTTGGCAACAGCAGAGAGAATCTACCTAATACTGGCCTACCCCAAGAGCGTGAAGGACAGCTTAACGCCCGCTGAAAAGGCCGCACTGAAAACACTGACCTACCAATTGAAGAGGGAGGTTTCCAAATGAGCATTTTTGACGAGCTGCAATCATCACTTCAGGAAGCCGTTGAGATTAAACAAGGCAAAGCGCAGGCCAGCCGCACCACGCGCCATGAGGTGGCTGATGTGAAAGCTATCCGCACCAAGCTAAACGTCTCCCAGGTAGAATTTGCCGAAGCGATGGGAACCAGTGTGGACACCATCAAAAGCTGGGAAACCAAGCGCCGCAACCCTACGGGGCTTGCCGCTAAGGTACTGGCGACGATCCAGGACAACCCAGCATTTTTTAAGTAGCTCGCTTCACACTAAAGCAATATCAGCAAGAACTCGCTTGCAGCCCTCTATTC
Source organism: Halomonas sp. 707B3 (assembly GCF_024158645.1). Taxonomy (NCBI): domain Bacteria; kingdom Pseudomonadati; phylum Pseudomonadota; class Gammaproteobacteria; order Oceanospirillales; family Halomonadaceae; genus Halomonas; species Halomonas sp. 707B3. The sequence goes on along the minus strand of NZ_JAMZBE010000071.1, from coordinate 2,571 downwards.
CTTGAGGCATGAGAAAAATATCATCATGAAATACTATCAAATAGCTCTTCCGGCACATCGTCAAAAAAGCGACAGAACGGCAAGGAGCCAACCAGTGTGACGCTCTGTTTGGCTCGCGTCATGGCGACGTAGAGAACGCGACGTAACAGACTTGCTTCCAGCTCTTTATCTTCTTGAGCAACGCTGTCGAGAATGCGACCAGGATATTGGGCGTCATGCAGCCCCATGACAACCACATGGTCGAATTCCAAGCCCTTTAGCTGATGAAAGGTGGTCACGGCTACACCGCCTGTAAAGCCGCCAAGTCCGGCACCCTTCACCTTATTAACCTTGAGACCGCGCTTTTCCAGTTCCTTCTGTGCAGGATAAAGCTGACGAGAGAACGGCAACACTACTGCCACAGACGTCGTACGTAGCCGCTTAAACTCACTGGCAACAAAATCATAGCCTTTTTCATAGGCTTGCTTCGCATCAGGTGCCAATAACAATTTGACCTTATCGCCTTCCTTGGTAGGGCGAACCGGCGTCGTGTAATCACTACTCTCGGTCACGTCATTGTTCGCCAATAAGTGCTCGGCGACATCCATGATTTGTTGTGTGGTGCGGTGACTAGCGGACAAGCGCCGGGAACGGCCTCCTTGTACCTGAATACCGACAGAGGACCAAGTAAAGCTACGGCGATAGATCTTCTGCGCCATGTCACCGGCCATACTGAGTGATACACGCGGAATCTTGGCGACCACCAGCAGCCAGCTTTTGTCGAAATCCTGCACCTCATCAATCACGACGTGATCGTAGCGGTAGTCATCAGGAAGATCTCCGCCCAGCTCCATCAATACGCGCAACAGCACTCCAGCTGGATTGTCGTAGTCCTCCTGACGAGTTTCTTCGAGCCACTCCAAATACAATTCAAAAACAAACCAGATAAAACGGCGGTCTTCCTGCGTTACACGTACTGCGGTGCCTCGTCCAGTACGTTCGACGGCAAGATAATCGTCGAGCCGTGTGACATGCTGACCAAAAAGCCAAGCGATTTCTTCAGCCCACCATCCCAGTAGCTGCGGCGCCTCCTTAAGCTCAAAGAAACGATGGCTGCCAATCTCTTCTTCCGCCTCCTTAATTAGCCTCTTGAGCTGTTCTCCACGCGCCTTGCTATCAACCCAGCCGACGAATTCTAAGCCCATATCCTTAGCGGTGCTGCGCGACCAATCGTGAAAGGTTCTGACGTCCACGCTCCCCTTCATCCCTGCCTGACTGAACGCCTTCTTCACATAGGCACACAGCGCTGAGTTGTAGGTCAAAAACAGCAAGGAGCCTTTATTCATGGCCGATAACAGCCTGCCTGCTCGAGCGGCTAACACAGTGGTTTTGCCGCTACCCGCCTGACCTCTAACTAATAAATGTTGGGAGGGATCGAGGTCGATTACCGCTTGTTGCTCATCGGTAAAAGTGATGGTCGGCTGGGCAGGCGTAGTTGGCATAGGTTCGACGCTAGTCTTTGCACTGCCGCCCTTCTGGGAGGAGGCGGCACCCAGAAGGCTCCAACGATATGCCGTATCGACTTCTGCCTTACCTTCCGTTCGCAGGCGATACAGAAGCGAATTGATATCGCTCCGATCCACATGCTGACCGAACTCATCTTTTAAAATAGTAGCTAACTGGCGTGCCTTTACCGGGGCATGCAGCTGCAACAGCTTCGTCACCTGAACTTCAAATACGTCCTGATTCATTACCTATCCTTGCACTTTGCCCTATCCCTGCGTATTTAATGTTTGCCAGAGTCGATTTGTCAGGCAAGAGGGCCAATTGGGTGGCTGACACTCTGTCAGTTGTCGCTTACAAAGGCTATCTATCAACCACAGCCTCAATGTCCTTTTTATTTTGCTAGCTTAACTAATCAACTGTGCAGTTTCTGGTTCATAAACCACACCCATAATTGATCCATCCCGAATCCTCTGTACCGCCTCATCAATCACATGCAATGGCACCAAAAACCACTCGCGTGGTTTGACCGGGTGGCCAAAGCGATCTTGAATAGTCAGCTCAAGCTGTGCGGGGGCGAAGATGCGATGGAAGAGCGCTTCCAGTTTGCGGCGGTTGATACCGGCCAGCTTGTAGGTGGCGACCACCTCAACATCCGCTAATAAGTAGGTGGCATCATGAGCGGCATTGGCGATGCGCGCATCGACCTTGCCACCGGTTACGCCAATTTTGTGGATCAGCTCCTGGTGCTCAGCCACAAACGGGTGCTCTGAGAGGCTGCGCAGCACGTAGATGGTGCCGCTTTCTATGTCGTCGTCTTCCCAGGTTTCGCTGAAGCGGTTTTCAGTAGGCTGTTGTTCAGCAAACAGAGGTCCAGCATCGGGTTCGGTAATACGGCGGCTGGCCTCGTCTTTGTAGAGCGCTCTTACCAACGATAAGCGCAGTAGATTGCTTTCCGTGCAGTTGGAGAAAATCACTCGCAGGCGGGCATCTTTCTTGCCTTGGGGTGAATCAAACTCTTCCCCCTCCTCGGCCACATAAGCCGTTTGCCCATCTACGATGAACCACTGCCCCACCTCGATAGTGGCG